>CATJIW010000170.1 GCA_949740745.1 uncultured Lachnospiraceae bacterium
AAAACCACACTTTGCAAAGGATGATGTCTTATAGAAAACAGTATATACCAATCCGGGATTCTTTACAATCAGTTAAAACAGTTAAATTTATGCAGGATCTTTCCTTATACCGTGGTTAAGCATGTCCTGGCAATCCTGATATCCGTGTTTTCATCTGGATATCATGGAAAAACCAAAGACTTTGAAACATACAGCCCCTGTCACCGGACCACGGTCGCCCATTTCCTGAATAAAGGAGTGTAGGATGACCAAAAGCTGGGAGATACCTTAAAAGAATCGGTGATCCAGGTCATTTACGGGGAGGCGCTCCGCTCCGCAAAACCCGTGTTCTGCATTGTGGATGATACGATCTCTTCCTAGACAAGGCCTTCGTCACGGGCCCTGCATCCGCTCGAAGACGCATATTTCCACCAGTCCCATCTGAAGGGCAGGCAGGACTATGGGCATCAGGCGGTGTCCGTGATGCTTTCCTGTAACGGGATCGTCCTGAATTACGCCGTGATCCTGTACAATAAAACGAAATCCAAGATAAAGATCGTACAGGACATTGCAGAGGAGCTTCCGATTCCGCCTGTTATATCTTATTTTCTGTGCGACAGTTGGTATATCTCCGCAGCACTCATGGACGCCTTCGTTAAAAAAGGCTTTTATACCATTGGAGCCATCCGGACAAACCGTATCATCTATCCCCACGGTTTCCGTCAAAAGATCCGGGAGAATGCCCTTCTTTTACAGAAAACAAAGGCTGCTTTCCACCTCGTGACCGTCGGAAGCAGGAGTTATTATGTGCATCGGTATGAGGGGAATCTCCATGGGGTGGAGAATGCCGTGGTCCTGATCAGCTATCCCAAAGAGGCGCTCCATGACCCGAAAGCCCTTCGTGCCTTTATCAGCACGGACGTATCCTTAAGCACCCATGAGATTTTGGGCAAATATCTGGAACGGTGGCCGATTGAGGTCTTTTTCTGTCAGAGTAAAGGCCGTCTGGCGTTCGACCAATATCAGATCCGTTCCTCCAAAGGGATCCAGAGGTATTGGCTGTTGATGTCTCTTACCCACTTCATCGCCTGCACCGGAAGCGGAGAGCCGATCTCTTTTGAAGAAGGCTATGCTTATTTTTACAGGCAACTCCAGGAGGAACGGATTGCGTATGTATATCAGTGTGGCAAAAAGCAGATTCCTCTTGCAAATGTATTAGCATTAGTGGCATAGTTTTGTGCATTTTTTTGAATTTGCTCATTTATAGATATCATATTAAAATGCTCAAACGCCTCCATAATCGCTTTTTCTTTCTCCGGCGGATATTTCGGCACACGGCTTTTATTATCACCCAAATTATAATTCAGACGCTTTTCAATACCGCATTTGTTTTTTATCTGTGCCGCATACAAGGACGATACCTTTAGACTATATTCCGACTTTATCCATTCTTTGATTTCCGTACAGGTTGCACAACCCTTCATGTCTTTCAAATATCCGTTATCTTCCAGCGTATAATCATCGTACACATAGACAGTATCAACGGTGTTACTATTTCCCACCCAAAAGGACGCACGTCTCAACGGTATTACCCCTTTCCCACAAAACTTTCTATTGATGACTAGGCTTCCCTAAGTTCACTTCTATTGACTGATGCCGGATTTTCAAGCAAGCTTTTGTTTATATTGGTTCTTATTTCCACTAATGTATCTTCAAGTATACAATTCAAATTCTTAAAATTTGTGCGATTAAATTCATACTTTTTCCCTATTTGCTTTTCCAAGTGACCTATAATATCTATTTGTTCCACCACATCACAATATCCACTAAATTCAATAAGTTTTGT
>CATJIW010000171.1 GCA_949740745.1 uncultured Lachnospiraceae bacterium
CTCGTAGTGCAGATGGAGCCGGGGCCGATGCCCACCTTCACCGCATCCACGCCCGCCTCGATAAGCGCCCTCGCAGCCGCTCCCGTGGCCACGTTTCCTGCGATCACCTGCAGGTCCGGATAATTGGCCTTGATGTCCCGCACCGCATTCAGGATATTGGCCGAATGGCCGTGGGCCGAGTCCACCACCACGCAGTCCACCTTGGCCTTCACAAGCGCCTCCACTCGTTCTAAAAGGTTGGCGGTGATCCCCACGGCGGCACCGCACAGCAGACGCCCCTGTTCGTCCTTGGCCGAATCCGGATATTTGATCTGCTTCTCAATATCTTTAATGGTAATAAGCCCCTTTAAGTTGAAATCCGCATCCACCAAGGGAAGCTTCTCCTTCCTGGCCTTCGCCAGAATCCTCTTGGCCTCCTCCAGGGTAATGCCCTCCGGAGCCGTAATCAGCCCTTCGGAAGTCATGGATTCCTTGATCTTTTTGGAAAAATCCGTCTCGAATTTCAGATCCCGGTTGGTAATGATGCCGACCAGCTTCCGGCCCTCCGTAATGGGGACACCGGAGATGCGGAACTTGCCCATTAACTCATTGGCGTCCGCCAGTGTATGCTCAGGAGATAAATAAAAAGGGTCGGTGATGACACCGTTTTCCGAACGCTTGACCTTGTCCACTTCCTCCGCCTGGGCCTCCACGGACATATTTTTATGAATGATGCCGATCCCGCCCTGCCTCGCCATGGCAATGGCCATCCTGTGCTCCGTAACCGTGTCCATCCCGGCGCTCATCATCGGAATGTTCAGTTTGATTTTCTTCGTAAGGTGGGTCGACAAATCCACCATATTCGGCGTTACCTCCGAATATGCAGGCACCAGCAGCACATCGTCAAAGGTGATCCCTTCACCGATAATTCTACCCATTTCCCTGTTCTCCTTTCTTCCTCTTCCAGTCCAAAATTTTTCGCTATTTAATATATTATCCTACCCAAAATGTGCTCCTGTGTCAAGCGGAGTTTTCCCTGTCCTTCCGCATTTCAGCGCCGGCGGCTTCCTTAGGTTCCGGCTCAGGAAAAACCGATTTTTTCCCGGCTGCTCCTGCAGGCAGCGCCCCCGCTTTTCCGGGACAGAACCACAAAAAATCCTGCCAGCACACCATTCTGGCAGGATTCTGATCGGTTATTTATGCAATGCCGTTTACGGCCTTGGTCAAACGGGCAACCTTCCGGGAAGCGGTGTTCTTGTGATAGACACCCTTGGAAGCAGCCTTGTCAATCTCGCTGATGGCTACTAATAAGCCGGCCTGTGCAGCAGCCTTGTCACCGGCGGCAACAGCAGTCTCGACCTTCTTGATCATGGTCTTCACCTTAGAACGGATCGCCTTGTTTCTGGCGGTCTTGGTCTGGGTCACTAATACCCTTTTCTTTGCGGATTTGATATTTGCCAATTGGTACACCTCCAAATCAAATAAAATAGTTGGTTTTTATCTGGTTTGCATTAAAGCCGGACACGGA
>CATJIW010000172.1 GCA_949740745.1 uncultured Lachnospiraceae bacterium
TAACAGCCGGCGCACCGGACCGCACGCCGGCACCTCACCTGTGCATATGCCGGCGCTTTTCTGAACATTATACCATCAATGGGGATTCTTTACAAGAATATCTACGGCACTCTCACAGTTTCGATCACGCAGCTATGCGGCTTATTTCTGTTATCCCTGTCATAATTTACGCCGACCAGAAGAACCTCTCCCGAATATCCCTCCAAAGCCTGGGCATACCGGCGTTCCCTGATCTGCCGTATCGCAGCATCCGCAGATTTTCCATATTTTAACTCAACCACAATTCTCATCATTATAAGTCAGGATCGACGCCGCCTCCGTATGGGCTCTGTCCAGCCCCTCTGCAACACGTTCCCCGTCACAGCGGAGCGTATCCTCCAAAAGTCGTTCCGACTCCTTAAGTATACGCATTACCTCCGGCCACCCGCCCGTTCCCACGGCGATCTCAAATTCCCGGGCGATCTCACGGTTGGGAATAAAGGCTTCCTCCGCATCAAAATCATAGGCAAGGCAGCCCAGATGAATTAACAGAGTCAGCACATCGTCCTTGGTTCGAAAATTACACATGTCATTCTGAAAGCTCCGCGTATTGACCCGAATATGCCCGCCTCCAAGCATCTCCACAATGTCAGCACGCAGCCCGTCAAAATCCATGTCCATATAAAGCTTCAAAGCATCATAGGTTTCCGTGGAGGTCCAGTAATTAGAAAATCTGCGGCGAAACATCGCCTCCACCACGGATTTTGGATTGTAAATATGCTGAAATTCCACAAACCGGTATCCGTCATACCAGCTTCCGGCCTCAGCGAAATCCATACCGTACCGCTCACACAGCCCCTGTACTTCTTCTTCCGTAAAGCCGGTGTATTCCTCCAGGAACCCCTGATCCGTCATAGAGTATTCCCAAAACATATTCAGCGCCGAATGCGCCCCGTATTTTTTTACCGGAAGAATTCCTGTCATATAGGCAAGGGCCACATAAGGCTGATCCTTCAAAAGGTTCCGCAGAAAATCCAGATACTGCTTCTGCATGGCCTCCGACTCCTGCCGCTCCCGCATCACACAGTCCCACTCATCGATTAAAAAGACGAATTTCTTCCCTGTCTTTGCATAAAGCCTCCGCAGGACATCCGCAAGGCCAGAGTCTCTCTTCCCGATAACCCCTCCATATTCCTCCAAAAGCTCTTCCAGAACCGCCCCCTCCAAAGATTCCGTCACCTTCCCGCCCTCTGCACCGATCAAAAACTGCTGCATGTTCAGAAAAATCACGTCATGCCGGTTCAGGCATTCCCCGTACCCGGGAGCCGATTCTATCCTGAGTCCCGCAAACAGCTCTCTGGAATCACAGCCGCAGCTATAGTAGGCAGCAAGCATTGCAAGCGCCATAGACTTCCCAAAGCGGCGCGGCCTGCTGACACAGACAAATTTCTGCTCCGTATTCATCAGCTCGTTGGTATGCGCAATCAGCCCCGTTTTGTCCACATAGATCCTGGAGCCGACCGCCTCTTTAAAGCCCTCGTTTCCCGGATTCAAATAAATCCCCATATTCCTGTCCCCCTGATAAACAATTCCTGTCACATATTCTATTTATTTTCCACTTGATTTTCTTGTGTTTTCGCCTTTTCCTTGAATAAGAGGACAGCCCGTAAAATACGAAAGGAGAAGTCTCATATGAATAGAAAACCTGTTAATAATGGGAATAATCATACCAACAGAACAACCGACCTGCCGGAATTTTTCTATTCGGCCGGAATCTACCGTCACCATGTCGCAGGCAGAATCTTTATGGAAGCCGTGTTTATGGCCGCAGAAGACTTAACCCGCCTCGAACACATTGTCGAAAAGATTTACAAACCGATCGCCAGACGCCGGGGCACCAGCGCCGCCTGCATCTCTAAAAATCTTCGGGACGTCCGAAATACCATTATGAAGAACGGCGGCGCAGACCTTCTGGAAGAAATGACCGGAAGCAGGCACTGGCATACGGAAATGCCGTATCCCCACGAGATAATCGAAGTCTTTGCCCGTCATGTACGGAAATATAAAATTCCTCAGGATGTCCTGTAAAACAAATTTCCACAGGCAGGAAAACGCACCTGCCGCAAATCACGGCGGACACGCCAAACAAGCAGCCCGATAACCATTCCACGCTGTCCTCTGTGAAAAGAACTCCCCGGAGCATCAGGTTTCGCGGGAGTTCTTTCTATGAAAAGGTTCCGGGCGCCACCTCCGTCCATTTTCCTGCGCTCATGGCACTTTCAAACTCCCGGACGATCTCCCTGTTGGGAATAAAGGCTTCCTCCAGTTCAAAATCATAAGCAAGATATCCCAAATAGATCAACAGAGTCAGCACGTCGTCCTTAGTCCGAAAATTACACATGTCATTCTGGAAGCTGCGCGTGTTCACCCGAACGCTCCCTCCGCCGAGCATCTCCACAATATCCCTGCGCAGCCCGTCAAAATCCATGTCCTACTGTCCGCACAGCTCCTGCACCTCCTCCGAAGTAAAACCGGTATATTCCTCAAAGAAACCCTGATCCGTCATGGAGTATTCCCAAAACATATTCAGCGCCGAATGCACTCCGTATTTTTTTACCGGAAGTATCCCTGTCATGTAAGCAAGGGCCACATAAGGCTGATCCTTCAAAAGATTCCGCAGAAAATCCAGATACTGCTTCTGCATGGCTTCCGACTCCTGCCGCTCCCGCATCACACAGTCCCACTCATCGATCAGGAAAATGAACTTCCTTCCCGTCCTTGCATAAAGCCTCCGCAGAGCATCCGCAAGGCCAATATCTTTTCGATTTATATATTCCCCATATTCCTCCAAAAGCTCTTCCAGAACCGCTCCCTCCAGATACTCCGTCACTTCCCCGCCCTTTACGCCAATCAAAAACTGCTGCATATTCAAGAATATCACATCGTATCGGTTCAGGCATTCCTCAAATTTCGGAGTAGACTCTATATTCAATCCTGCAAACAGCTCTCTGGAATCACAGCCGCAGCTATAATAAGCAGCAAGCATCGCAAGCGCCATGGATTTCCCAAAGCGGCGCGGCCTGCTGACACACATAAACTGCTGTTCCGTATCCAGATATTTATTCGTACAGGCGATCAGCCCCGTCTTATCCACATATATTTCCGAACGAACCGCTCTTTTAAAACCATCATTCCCCGGATTCAAATAAATCCCCATACAGCCCCTCCCTGAATCATTCCATATTTAATCATTGGAAACTCTCTCCTGCCCCACATCCCATTTTTCACTTTCTCTTATGGAGGAAATCATACGCCGAACGGTCCAGATTTGTTCTTAGACATGTAACTATATTTTACTTGCTTTCTCCTGCAGTGTCAAGGACATCTTCTCTGCCTCCGGAAAAGCCCTCTTTCCGGTCCGCAGCCAGAAGCCGCCAAAAATTCCCCTTGCATTTTTTCGTTCTTCCCATTTTTCTTGAATATAGGGACAGCCGTGAGACACACAAGGAGGAACCATAATGAACGATTACAAAACGAATCAGACAGACATGCCGGATTTCTTTTATTCAGCCGGCATTTACCGCCATCATGTCGCGGGCCAGATCTTCATGGAAGCCGTATTTATGGCGGCACAGGACATGTCACGCCTGAAAAACATCAGCCGGAACATCTACGAGCCCCTTGCCAGACGCCGCCACACCACGGCCGGCGCCGTCTCCAAAAATATCCGGGACGTCCGCAGCACCATTATGAAGTGCGGCGGCGCAGATCTTCTGGCAGAAATGACCGGATCCAGGCACTGGCATGTCCAGACTCCCTATCCTTATGAAATAATCGAAGTCTTTGCCCGGTATGTAAGGAAAAACCGGATTGCACAGCCGGAAGCTTCCTTCACAAACCGCCAAAGCATTTACGACGACGCAAGATAACCCGTACAGGCTGTCCCTTCAAAAAAAGAGACCGCCTTCCCTGCCGTCAGGGAATGGTCGGAAAATGTCTCTGTCTCTTTTTGTCTAATTTATGGAAAATTCTTCTATTTTCCTCTATGATACTCTTAATAGTAAGCACTTTGTTTTGAATTACAGGAGGTACAAATGAAACGGTCACTAGAGTCTCTGCTCCTTCAGACAGGAGTAAACAAATGCTATGTCGGTTATCCTTTCTTCACAGAAGCCATATCCATGGCCCTGGAGGATCCATCCCGTCTGACAGGCATACAGAAAAACATTTATCTTCCCATCGCCAAAAAATACAACGTTTCCATGTTCCAGCTGGAAAAGGACATTCGGACCATCCGGGACGTCATCATCAGAAACGGCGGGTACGAGCTGTTGGCAGAACTGAACGGCTGCCAGCTCTGCCGGAAAACTCAGCCCTATCCCAAGGAACTGATTGCATTGTTTGCCGATTACCTGCGGAAGCCGTAACATAGAAAAAGCACTCCCCGGCCATCCGTCTGACAGCGCCGCATTTTGTCAGACAGATGGCCGGCCAGGCTTCCCGCCTCCGTCCTCTGCGCAGCATTTCCCGCCTCCCTTATCGTGCAAAATATTCCACGTAAGGGATTTCCGGCTCGAAAACCGTCCCTTCATGACATGATCCGCCCTGCACAAACTCGTGATAATTTCCATAACATTCTTTCAGGACCCTGTCAAATTCCGCCGGCGCAGGAATCTGCAGATGTTCAAAGGGGAGGTATACCGTTTCCTTAAACCAGTCCCGTTCCACACTTTTACATGTATGCAGAGCAAATTCCTCCCAAACAGAATTCACCCGCTTCGACTTTCCCCAGAAAGACAAATTGAACGCTTCCAAGATTTGCATCCTCTGCCGCACGTCCTTCCTCAAATAATCCAGCATGAATTCTCGCAGCCGGCTCGACGGCGGCTCCTGCTTTGCCGCCTCCAGAGCGATCATGGGGTTCATCGTCCCCATCCAGAGCAGATTCTGCATTTCCGCGGTCGCGGCAGTCTGGTTATCGGAGGGATCATACACACTGTCAAAAGGAAAAATATCAATAAAAATCCCCTGATGAAAGGCAGCTCCCCGATCTGCATACTGTCTCTCCACCGCCGTGGTCCTGCTGTCCCTGAGCTTGGAAATCGGCCATATGATCTGATCCGTGTAGGAATTCTGAAAAAAATAAGGCTCCCTGAATTCCTCCGGCGCAATCAGCTGGAATTTCTCATAATCATCCCGGAACATAATCACATCAATGTCGTCATCCCAGGGGATAAATCCCTGATGGCGCACTGCGCCGAGAAGCGTGCCAAAATAGGCGTACCAGGAAAGCCCATGCTTCCTGCACACCTCGTCAAATTTCTCCAGAAGCTCAAGCTCCACCGCCCATATCTTCTTGCGCTTCTCTGTTACCCGAAAACCGCATCTGATCTCCTCTTCAAAAAAAGAGCCCTTCCATTCCATGATTCCTCTCCCTCTAAAAATCCACTGCCTGTCTTTAAACTCAATCCCGGCATAAATCTTCCGGCCGGCCTTCATAAATTCCTTTTAAATCCTCCCTCTGAAAGCCGCCTGCTCCTGTGGTGAAAAAAGCCCCCACAGTGTCTGTGCCAATTCTCCATATTCAATTTCCTTCGCCGCCTTCAGCACAAACAGACGATCCTTTAAAACCGAAAGGTCATAAAGCTTTCCTATGATTTCCAGGCCCTGTCTTTCTCCTTCTGCCCCGGACAGCCAGCCTCTCAGCGTCATCAGAAATACCTTCAGAATACCCATGGCAAAACGCTCTTCCTTCAGAAATTCAATGCAATGCTCTGCACATTTTTCCTTTTCTCCCGCATTAAAACAGGCAATCGTCAGGTACTCTCTGGCCGAAAGAAGATTCCTGGACAGCCGCTCTCCCCAAAAAAGATTTCCGTATTCTTTATACTGCGCCAGCGCCCGTTCCAGATGCCGGGCCGCTTCCTTCCAGTCCTTTCTGCCTGTCAGATGCATCCCCAGAAGATAATCAAAATCACATTCCCCGGTCACTGCCCGGACAGCTTTTCCATAGATATCCAGAATATGCTCTATGTCCGCATCCTGCCCGCAGAGGCATTCCAATAAAGACGCATACATTCCGCTGACATGCTCATTCTGCCTCACCGGGCCGCGGCCTTCCTTTTCATATGCCCAAACCGCCTTTTCATACGCTTCCGCAGCCAGGCCATACTCGCCGAGAGTCACATAAGCGTTTCCCAAATATCTCAGCACATGAAAATCATCCGGTCTTTCTTCCAGCTCTTTCTTCAAAAGCCGCACATTCCGCTCCCGCTTTCCCGTCTCCAGAAAGGCTTCGTCCGTGCCTCCCGTATGATAAACAGCCATCTCCCCGCAGCCATTCAGCATATCGGATGCTTCCCACTCCCCCGAGCTTTTTTCCACATATTCGTGAATCCGGCCCGTATAACGCAGATCCGGGCGATTCCGGAACACCCGCATGTTGTTTCCCATCCGGGTAAGAGTTCCGTCTTCACTCTGATCAATATAGTCCATATAAATAACCAGATAGGGGGCCTTTCCCCGCTCAATATCTGCAATCAAATCCCCAAGTTCCTTCGTGTCCTTTGCAGTCATGTACTCATCCGCATCCAGAAATACGATCCAGTCTCCCTTTGCCTGATCGATGGCATAATTTTTCGCCGCAGAAAAATCGTCGATCCAGTCAAAATGATACACCGCCGCTCCAAGCCTTTCTGCCAGCTCCACGGTCCGGTCCGTGCTTCCCGTATCCACCACGATCTGCTCCCACATAATGTCCTTCCCCCAGGACAGCGCCCGTTCGATATTTTTTTCTTCATTTTTCACAATCATGCACTGTGAAATGCGGGGCTTCTTTCTTTTTTGATTCTTCATCTTCCGGACTCCTTTTCCATCCTGATCCCCATAGCCGCCCAGCCTGCCTCCTTCGCCGCCCTGGCAATAAACAGGCAGGTTTTCAAATCAGAAAACGTATATAGCTTTCTAAGGAAACCAACCACACTGTCCACGTAAGAGGCGCTCTCCGCCTGTTCTCCCCCGTCCTCGTAAAAAGAAGAAAGCAGAATATACAGAGCCTTCATGTCAAAAGGTCTGGCCTTCAAAAGCGCCACGGAGGTTTCCACCGCTTCTTTCCGTCTCCCGCTTCGCAGAAAACAAAGAGCCATATCTCCATACACTTTTTCCAGAGACGCCTTGATCCTCATGCCGGAATTGGCCGTTCCGTGCCGCTCCAGTTTCGCAAGTCCGCCGGCCAGATAGCGGATTCCCTCTTCCCAGCGCTTCTCCAATACGCACAGGCGCCCCATCTGATAATCATAATCTGCTTCAAGGGGCTGTTGTTCAACTGCCAGCTTATATATTTCCTCTGCCGCAGAATCATCCCCCATTTCGCCATATAAGGCAATCAGGGACGAAAATGTCCAGGCCTTTCTGGCAGCTCCCTCCTGTGTCATCCCCGGCATATGCTCCACAGACTGCCGGTACCAGTAAAGGGCCCGCTCCTTGTCTTTCAGACCATTATACTCATCCCCCAGATAACCCATAATCTCATAGTCATCCGGATGCTCTGATATTTCCTGCTCCAGAAGCTTCAGATCCCGCCTGCTTCTCCGCTTCCCCGCAAGAGCCTCTCCCGCATAACCGTCATGAAAGAAAAACAGATCCTTTTCCGCATCCGACAGCTTAATCAGACGCCCGTCTGCAAAGCCCAGCTGCTCATGGACCCGCCTCCTGTACCGAAGCTCCGGCACATTACGAAACAGCATGATCCTGGACAGACAGGTCACAATCTCCCCTTTATCGTCCAGATTCAGGATCCCCCCCAGCACGGCGTCCGCTTTCCGCGCCTCAGCCTCTTCCACAAGCGAACACAGCTTATCCGGCGTCTCCGGAACCGGCCATTCATCCGCATCTGTCATCAGAATCCAGTCGCCCCCGGCCTGCTCCAGGGCAAAATTCCTGGCGGCGGCAAAGTCGTCAATCCAGTCGAAATGATACACCCTCGCCCCCAGCTTTTCAGCCAGAGAAACCGTCCCGTCCGTGCTTCCCGTATCTGCCACGATCTTCTCAAACAGGACATCCGCTCCCCAGGACAGGGCCCGCTCCAATTTTTCTTCTTCATTTTTTGCGATCATGCAAAGGGATATCCGCGGCTTCCTCCCGCCATTCATACACTGCCACCTCCACTATAGTAAAAAAGAGCCATCCCAAAGCCGAAACCTGGGATGGCCCCTTCCTTCATGCTATGCAGTTGCTTATTACATTGCCTTCAACAAAAGGTCAAAACCGAAGTTCAGAATTAGCCCAACAGGCTCAGCACGCTCTGAGGCACTGCATTGGCCTGAGACAGCATGGACTGAGAAGCCTGAAGCAGGATGTTGTTCTTCGTGAAGGACGTAATCTCATCAGGCATATTGGTATCACGGATACGGCTCTCAGCATCCTGAATATTCTCGGAAGTTACCTTCAAGCTGTTGTAGGTATGCTCCAGACGGTTCTGAGCGGCACCGAGGCTGGCACGGTAAGTGGATACCTCGTTAATCGCCTTGTTAATTACGTCAATTGCAGCATTCGCAGCAGTTCTCGTATTAACCTTAGCATCGCCAACAGCCCTCATGGAAGCTACAGTATCACTCTTAGCAGACAGGTTCTTACTTCCAACCTCAATCGTCTCCTTGCTGCTCGGGCCGATCTGGAAGGTCATCGTTCCTACCGTACCAGCCTCTGAACCAAGCGGTCTCGTGCCGTTGAAATCGGTGTAGTTAGCGATACGGTCAATTTCTGCTACCAGAGCATCGTACTCGGTCTGTACATTGCCCCATGCAACCGTGTTCATCGTAGCGTTAGCAGACTGGGTAGCCAGGGTAACCATACGCTGAAGCATGGAGTGAACTTCCGTCAGAGCACCTTCAGCCGTCTGGATCAGACCGACTGCATCCTGTGCATTGGTAGCAGCCTGGTTAAGGCCGTTGATCTGGCTTCTCATCTGCTCGGAAATAGCAAGACCGGCAGCGTCATCGCCTGCACGGTTGATTCTGTAACCGGAGGACAGCTTCTCTAAGTTCTTCGCCAGAGCTTTGTTGTTGATACCTAAGTTTCTGCTGGAGTTGATAGCCTGAATATTGTGTTGAATCTGCATACATTTACCTCCTTGTTTTCAGTCAGCCACTCAGCGACCTCCCTGTCCCTGACAACTCTCTGACGCGGGCCCTGCATCAGTTCGTTGGTCTGACCTACGTTATGTTTTCTGTACTGTTTTTGCTGTACAATTAGATTATCGGCAGGGTTCCGGAAAGAATAAGAAAGTTTTTGTTTTTTTTCATGAAAAATCTCGATATCTGCCTCCCCCCGTCCGGGAGCCCCAAAAACCTCTCTTCTGCCCCTATACGATTCCCAAATCCGCTTCTCTGAGCAAGGTCTCATAGGCTGCCGCTTTCGCCGCCCGGACTACAAACTGCCTCTGTTCCGGAACTCCCATATCATAAATATTGCCCAGAAACGCAAGCACCTGCCCCGCCGAAGCGGCATTCTCCCCATTTTCCCTCTCGTCGTCCCGAAATGCTTTCAGCAAGGCCTCCAGCCCCCTCTGCCTGTACGGGCTTGCCTTCAGAAGGACAACCGCACAGTTCACGCAGGATTTTCGATCTCCGGTTTCATAATGGCAGACGGCAAGCATCTCCCATGCCTCCGGAAGATGATTCGCCAGCAAAACCGGAATCCGGCCATTATCCTGCCGGTTCAGCATTCCAATTGCTTTCTGCAGGTGTGCCGCAGCCTCCGCAAACCGTTTTTCTCCAATATAATACCGCCCCGCCAGATAATCATAATCCGCTTCCTCCGGAAAGCGCCGGATGCCGGACGCATAAGCCTTCTGCAGTAAATCCTCCCGCTTTAGCTTTGCGTAAATAAGCAGCAGATTTCGAAAAACCGCTGCATCCTGCGCACTCTCCTCCTCCTGTATTTCCGGCATGCGGCATGCGGCCTCTTCATACCACCGCGCCGCTTCTTCATATCTTTTCTGCTGAAAATAAGAGGCTCCCAAATGGGCAAGCAGCTTGTAATCGTCCGGATGCTCCTCCAGTTCCTTTTTCAGCAGGCGGATATTTCGCTCCGTTTTTTTCTTTTCTTCCATTTCTTCCGGGCTGTATCCGGTATGCAGGACGGCCAGTGCGGCACTGGCATCAAAGCAGCGCACCGCTCCATTCTCCATAGAAAGCTGCTCATGGATCCGCCCCTGATACAGAAGTCCCGGCTGATTGCGGAAGATCCGGACCACAGTCCCGGCGACCGCACTGCCGCTGCTTCCGTCTGCTTTCACCGTCTGCAGGCTCTGAATGCCGCTTCCTGCTGACTCCCCAAGAAAGGTTTCCGTTCCATCCGTCTGGACCCACCTGGCGATCAGCGCATTCTGCTCCTGTCCCGAAAGCTTCTCTAAAATCGAAGGCAGCTTTTTCACGTCCTCCTCCGAAAGGTATTCATCTGCGTCCAGAAAAACGATCCAGTCTCCCTCTGCCTGCTCTATGGCATAATTTTTTGCGGCGGCGAAATCGTCAATCCAGTCAAAATGAAACAGCCTGGCCCCCATCCTTCCGGCAAGCTCAGCCGTGCGGTCCGAGCTTCCTGTATCCACCACAATCTGTTCCCACACAATATCCTTCCCCCAGGATAATGCCCTTTCTATGTTCTTTTCCTCGTTTTTCACGATCATGCATTGAGAAATCTTAATATTTCGTTCCATTACGACCTCCAAATCTTCTTCTGCCTTTGGGATATCAATCCTCTGCGGGCGCCATTAGAACATCCCCTGAATAAGCACACAGTTCCCGTTCCGTCTGATGATATAATCCTCCCTCTATGATACCCTGCAGAAATAAAAAGTCAACCGGCTGTTTATTGATCTCTCAAACTCCACAATTGCTGTAATTACACCACAAATCCTCTGAAACAGATATTTTGTTATTAATTTTCATGTGTGCTGTCACATTATCTACCATATTCTACAAAATTCATGTTATTGACATGATAAAATATCCCATTATGGGATTGTTCCCATATCTCTTACTATTACATACACTAATGTTATTAATAAAATGTATTCAGAGGGCAACAATGGGAGAAAAAAGAGTAAAGAAAGACATCAATGTTTCTATTGGTAATCGCATCCGCACCGCAAGAGAACGGGTCGGCCTTACTCAGGAGCAGTTCGGCGACCTCGTATCACTGGGTCCCAAAAACATATCCGACATTGAAAGAGGGCTCGTCGGAATCTCGCTTTCCACCTTAAAGCGCATTTGTGAAAAGCTGTCCATTTCCAGCGACTGGATCCTCTTCGGAGACCGGGATCTGGATAAAAAAGAGTATTTAATTGAACGGATACGGCATCTGCCGGATCCGCAATTCGCAGTAATGGAGCCGGCCTTCAACCAGATCCTTCTCCTTCCCGGAGCGCTGGAGAAATAATTGCAGGACAAGCTTCATATTTTCCATAAAAACTCAGGCATATCCGGCGTGTAACTCCGGGATGCCTGTTTTTTTGTGAAATGTCTGACATCATATGGATACAGGCATTTCGAATGTTGCTTCAAATGTTCCGAACCATACTTAACAACAATACGGAGTTTTCCGATGGATGCCCTCTAGTCTGACGAAAGAGGGTGATGCCCTATGAGTATAATGGAAGTTCTTACATTATTACTTGTATTGTTTGCGGCTCTGTCTTACATAGACAATCATAAAAAGAAA
>CATJIW010000173.1 GCA_949740745.1 uncultured Lachnospiraceae bacterium
ACAAGGCCGCAGGCTGATATTTCCATAAGCAAACGTTCGGCGTGTTTCAAGTCGTGTTTGCGTTGGACATATCAGCCTGCGGCCCCTCCCCTCATCACTCTCTACAAAAGCTCCCCCTTCTTTTCCAGAATCGCCTCTGCCGCCGCACAGGCGGGACAGTCACAATACTTCGCACCGGACGCCTGAAGCTTTCGTCCATGAGCCGCCACGTTTCCCGCTGTTTCCGGACCAAACAGCTGAACGCCTGCATCAGACTCTGCAAAAGCAATCAGCCCTTCCACCGGCATAATATCCATCTCCAGTTCCGCAGCCAGTCTCCTGGTTTCCTCTGCCTCCCCGTCTGTTCCGACATGATCCAGCCATGCCTGTCCCGCCGCTCTGGCCTCCATGGAGCAGGAATCGGCGCCCACCATTTCCTTCACCTTTTCCGTCACAAAATCTCTTACCTTCTGATCCATAATTCCTCTTCCTTTCTTTTTCTCACTATAGCTGCTTACCTGTAAACAAAGTTCCCACAAGCATTCCCACTTCCTTTGCTTGCGGACAGGGGCGGCGGGCGCTATTTCCATAAGCAAACGTTCGGCGTGTTTCAAGTCGTGTCTGCGTTGGACATATCGCCCGCCGCCCCGGCCCCGCCCCTCGCATCCTTACTTGCCCTCATACCGCTTCAAATTTTCATGAATCCGGCTAAGGAACGCCTCACTCTGCGCAATCTCCGTTTCCGTGAAACCGGCATAAAAGATCGCCGTCATCCGATCAGACACAGCCAGGTACGCCTCCTGGAGCTTCCAGGCCCTGGCCGTCAGGGTCAGCAGCGTTTTCCGGCGGTCATTCTGATCCGGGAGCCTGCGGACCAGCCCGGCGGCTTCCATGCGGTCAACCATGCCGGTAAGGGTTGTGGCCGCAAGCCCCGTCCGTTCGGCAAGCCCTGTGAAGGAAATCGGCTCCTCATGCCACAGCACATAGAGAAGACGCCCCTGAGCCCCGTTAAATGCATCAATATTCTGTTTTGACAGGATTCTCTCGAAAATCCGGTCACTGAGCCGCTTGATCTGCGAAACAAGGTTACCTCCCTGAATATCCATGGCACATTCCTCCTATATCGGATTATACTATATAGTAGTTTTTTTGTAAAGAAATTCCTGTATTATTGCAGAAATTTCCTAATTTCCACCCTGAGCCTCCCGCCGCACCGTCCGCACCGAAAATCCTCCGGACTCCGGATCAGCCTGCTGGCCCTCTGCCGATAGACCTGGACGCCGCAGCCCATACAGGTAATCCGGTATCTGGCCTGCCGTTTTGCCGCCTCCTGCCGAAACGGATCCTCCTGCTCTGCGCTGCTTCTCTGTCCGGACGGGCCTTCCTGCGGGATCCCCTTTTCCTCGCAGGACGAAGTCCTTTTGATCTGGTACCAGGGATAGGCTCTCCCCACAAGCTCCGCCAGCAATTTCCATTTCCCCCTGTGCCCCATGCAGCCCTCTACCGTGTGCAGAAGCTCATGGATAATAGTTGTTTTAGCGGCAGTTTCCTCCACCTCGTCCGAAAGAAGCCGTTCTGAAATCTCAATGTCAAAAACGCCCTCCGCCACCTGGCGGCACTGCCCCCAGCGGCTCTTTGCCCGGCGGTTGACGGACCAGCTTCGCACCTTCCCGCACCGGATCCCGACGGCCTCCAGCTCCGCCCTGCACTGATCAGCAAGCCCCTTCAAATCTTTCATATCTGCCTTCACCCGTTCTTTCCTTCCTTACCCTCTCCCGCAGGGCCGGCCGCTTTCTCCGTCCGGGCGATGGAGGAAGCAGGAAGCTCCTTTGCCAGCCGCTCCTTCAGCATAGTGTTGCGCCTGGTCACGGTCACGTTGCGCACCGCATAGGCCAGCGCCTTTCTGGTTCCCACCAGCACCAGAATCTTCTTCGCCCTGGTGATCCCGGTATAAATCAGGTTCCGCTGAAGCATCACAAAATGACTCATAAGCACGGGCATGACCACCACCGGGTATTCCGAGCCCTGTGCCTTGTGAATGGTAACGGCGTAAGCATGGACCAGCTCGTCTAGCTCCGCCGATTCATATTCCACATGCCGCTCATCAAACAGGACCGTCAAAGTCCGTCCCTCCGGATTTACCGAGTCAATGGTCCCGATGTCGCCGTTGAACACTTCCTTGTCATAATTATTCTTAATCTGCATGACCTTGTCATTTTGGCGGAAAACCATGCCGCTCCTTCTAAGGCCCTGCCCGTCCGGATTCAGCGCCTCCTGCAAGGACAAGTTCATGCCTGCCGCTCCCGCCGCCCCCCGCTGCATGGGCGTCAGTACCTGAATCCGGGAGGACGGCACCTGATAATACCGAGGCAGACGGCGTCTGACCAGATCCACGATCTCCCCGGCCGCCTCCTCCGGATCCTCTTTTTCAATAAAGAAAAAATCTGCGTTCCTTCCGTTGGAAATGTCCGGCATCTGTCCGCCGTTGATCCGGTGGGCGTTCATGACGATCCGACTTTCCCTGGCCTGCCGGAAAATCCTGGTCAGCCGCACCACCGGAAACTGCCCGGAATCAATCACGTCCCGCAGCACGTTCCCGGCCCCCACCGAAGGAAGCTGGTCGATGTCCCCCACCAGGATCAGCCGCATGCGGCCGGGAACCGCTTTTAGCAGAGAATTCATCAGGATCAGGTCGATCATGGAGCACTCGTCCACAATCAGCACGTCCCCCTCCAGAGGCTGTTCTTCGTTTTTTTGGTAACCTCCCGGCGGCTTGAACTCCAGAAGGCGATGAATGGTTTTCGCCGGAAGCCCCGTCGCCTCCGTCATCCGTTTCGCAGCCCTTCCCGTAGGCGCCGCAAGAAGGATCTTCAGGCCTCCGGCCCTGAATGCGGCAATGATGCCCTGGGTCACGGTGGTCTTCCCGGTACCCGGTCCCCCTGTCAGGATCATGACCTTGGAACGGGCTGCCAGCCGGATGGCCTCCGCCTGCGTCTCGTCATAAGTCATTTGAAGCTGCTTCTCAATGCGGGACACGTCTACGGAAAGCTCCGGATTCCCCGTTTCCGTCCGGGCCTGCTCCAGTCTGGCCCATAACCGGTCCCCGGCCGGCTCCCGTTTCAGGCGCAAAAGCCCGTTCGCCGCGCCGATCTCCGCAAAGTAGAAGGGCGGAAGATAGACCGCATCCGTCCGCACCTCATCCCCGACGGACTCATCAAAAACAATTTTCGTTTCCAAAATCAGATCCCGGTCCTTAAGCATCTGATCCATCGTCATGACCAGGACGGATTCATCCGCCTCCAGAAGCTCTGCGGCCTTCTTTAGGAGCTGCTCCCGCTCTCCGTACACATGGCCCTCATCGGCCAGACGGCTTAAAGCATACATAATGCCGCTTCGCAGCCGGACAAAGCTCTCTTTCCCAAAGCCAAGCCCTTCCGCAATGCCGTCCGCCGTCTTAAAGCCGATGCCCCAGACATCGTCTGCCAGGCGGAACGGATTCTCTTTCACCTTCGCAATACTTTCGTTGCCGTACTGACGGTAGATTCTGGCGGCAAAGGCCGTGCTGACGCCGTGATCCTGTAAAAACAGCATCACGTTTTTGATTTCCTTCTGCCGCTCCCAGCCTTCCCGGATCTGCTCCACCCGCCGCCTCCCGATGCCGGGGATCTCCAGCAGCCTCTCGATCTCTGTCTCGATCACCTCCAGCGTATCCGTACCGAAATGTCCCACGATCCGTTTCGCAAACCGGGGGCCAACCCCCTTGATCAGACCGGAACCCAGATACTTTTCCATACCGTAAACCGTGGCCGGCATCGTCTCTTCCCAGCGCTCCGCCAAAAACTGGCGGCCGTATTTCCCGTCAATTTTCCAGTTCCCGTCCACCAGGAGCACGGATCCCACCGCCGCATCCAGCAGGTTCCCGACGAGGGGCACCAGATCCTGATACCCCTTCACCCGTACCTTGAGTACCGAATAACCGTTTTCCGGATTCTGATATGTGATCCGTTCCACCACGCACCGAAGCTTCACCAAAAGATCACCCCCTCTGCCGTCCCTCTCCTTTTGTCTCACACCCATTATAGCATGAGCCCGCAGTCGGTACAATTCCAAATCCCCTTGTAAAATCCACTTCCATGCTGTATCATAAAACTGACCGGTACATATTTCCACTGCGAGAAGGGCCGGCCCGTAATTCAGGAGAAAGCATCCCCCTGAAAATTTCAAAAACAGATTATTATTAAAAAGCTTGCAGGTGATTGCGAAACCAAAAACTTATTGAACATTCTGGCAATATTTCCGGGAAAAGCCCTCTGCGCCGCAGAAGCAAAACCAGAGAAGGCAGGAGTCCCGAGTGTCTTCTGCGGTTCTGGGTTTGCCGGAACGTTTGGCGCTGCAGGCTTTGGACGGACATATTGCCAAAATATTCTCGCAATTTCGCATTTCGCGATTACCTAATTAAAAATCTTATAAGCGTTTGCGAAACTCAAAAATTCATTAAATATTCTGGTAATATTTCCGGGAAAAGCTTTCTGCACTGTGGAAGCAAGACCAGAGAAGGCAGGAGTCCCGAGTGACTTCTCTGGTTCTGGGCTTGTTGGAATGCTTGGCGCAGCAGGCTTCGAACGGACATGTTGCCAGAATATTCCGACAATTTTATGTTTCGCAAATGCCTAAAAAATCTTACTGTACGAGGAGTTTAAAACATGAAAAAGCTGCTTACGTTATGCCTGGCGGCAGCATTCCTGTTTACCGCCTGCGGCACAAAAAAAGAAAAGTCCCTCTACGTCCAGGGCCTGGAGCTCATCGCCCTGATGGGGGAAATGGCGCAGAGCGACGCCTATTTTTCCATGTATTCCACGGTTCCTGAAGTAAAGGCGCAGATGGATAAAGTCGCCCGGGCCGCTGAGGCAGGAATCTATCAAAACCCAAAAGCCGTATACCAGATTACTGCCGATCCGGACGGTCTGATGGAGCTGTTAAAAAACACCTCCGGCGCAGATGCAGACTTTGACCGCATGCCGCCGGAATTAAAAGCCTACGCCCAGTCCCGGCTTTTTAGTTCCTGCGCTTCCATCCTGAATTCGACAGCGGGCATGGAATCCATTGCCGCCTCCTCCATCTATACATGCAGCAAATCCTTCGTATGCCATGAGGCTTCCGAAGACACGGCCTATCTCTATACCTACGAGGGCGCCTGTCCGGTACTTGTTACCTTCTCTGCCGGCGAAAATTACGCCGTTAACGCCTCCGGTACCTACATCCTGAACGAAGACATGGAGAACCCGGAAAGCCTTGCCGGCATCTTCGGCCTTTCCGGCTTCCGCATAAAGGAATTAAAGATCCCCTGAACTATATCGGAAACCAACAGGGAGCGCCCATTCCGGGCGCTCCCTCAGTCTTTTCTGCCTCTTCTTTAATATCCGTTCTGCTCCACTCCGTATACTGCCTGTTCATGAGTGTAGCCCTCGAACTCCAGCTGCTCAATCAGGCCGTCTCTGGAAAACGACATGAGATCCAGATACTTTTTCGCAGATTTTACCGCCTGCTCGTTCCAGTCGGCACCACAGTTATCAGCCGCATACTCGGCCTCCTCCTGGCTGTATTTTTCAAATTCCAGCTGCTCGATCAGTCCGGTGTAAGAAAACGGCATGATCTTAAGATATTGCTTCGCAGAAGCCAGGGCATTCCTCTCGCCCTTCGTCGGCGACGCATCGGCCGCCGCCTCTGTCTCTTCCGGCGCTTCCGTCTCTTCTGCGCCTTCTGTCTCTCCCGCCGCTTCCGTCTCCCCCGTTTCTTCCGTTTCCGCCGATTCTCCTTCCGGGCCGGCCTTTCCTTCATACTCTAAAAGCAGCTCTTCCAACTGTTTGTCATACTCGTTCGCCTCGGCTTCTGACAGCTCCATGCTGACCCTGAACAAAATCTTTCCGTGCTGATAGATATACTGCTTCAGCTGCAATGCGCCCATGCTGGAATCTGTCTGGCTCTCCAAATTTTCCGCCCGCGCACGGCAGTCCTCCTCAGACAGGAAGGTTTCTATGGTCCCGCCGTCAAAAGGCTCCGTGCCCTGCGTCACTCTGGCATCGGAAAAGCTGGCTTTTGTAATATAAGTCCCTTCTTTCTTTCCCATCGCTTCGTTAGGATCCGTCTCCTCATTGTAAACGACAATATGAGACATATTTTGATTCTTTTCCCTCAGGTCCTTTAACAGCTTCCATGAGGTCGGAGCTCCGGAATCATCCGTCTCTTCATGCTCCACAATCGCCACGGTTTCTTTAAAGATCTCATAGGTCCTGGCAGGCTCCTTAAGACCGGACTCTTTGTCAATCATCCATCCCAGGCTATAGCGCATAGAACCATATATGAAGTTCAGGGAATATACGTCGTACTCTTTTCCTCCGGTTTCCAGGGTCATCACCAGCTCCAGTGCCTTTTCACCGGAAACCTCCACTACGGAATCTGAAACCAGCTCGCCTCCGCCTGCGGTCATCCCCTTGATAAACGTGGCCTTTTCCTCAATAAGCCCTTCGTTGTCCAATCCGTCCGCAGTCGTAACATTCAGGGAAAAAAACGAATCTCCGTAATAATAATAGGTCCATTCTCCCGACGGAGTAACAAGAATCGTAAAGGGGATCTGGCATGTCACATTGTCACAGGCCACCGTCTCCAGCTCTTTCCCCTGATACAGGTCGGCAGCCTCCCCCTCGGTCTCTTCCGCCTCTTTTTGTTCTTTCGTTTCTTCTGCAGGCTTTGTTTCCTTTTCCGCTTCTTCTTTGCCTCCGCAGCCGGCCATGGCACACAGCATGACCGCAAGCAGTACCGCAAGTATCTTCTTCATATCGTACCCTCCTGTGTAATAATAAAGCCAGTATACCACAAAAAAGCGTAACGGCAAACAGGAAATCTACGGTATCCAGGATGTTCTCCTCCTGCGTCCCAGGACCGCCAGAAGCAGGGCGGACAAGCCCATTAATGCAGACCAAAGTCCGACCGGCGCATCATTTCCGGTTTCGGGCGACCCATTGGCCGCAGCGTTCGGAGCCGGCGCCGGATTCTTTGAAGGGCTCTGCGTCTGGTTCTGAAGCGGCTTCTGAGTCTGATTCTGCCCCTGGTCCTGGCCGGGCTTCTGGGTCTGGTCCTGATCCTGTCCCGGCTTTGTTTCCGGTTTTATCTCCGGTTTTGTCTCCGGCTCCCCGGACGGCTCCTCTTCCTTCAGCGTGAAGCTCGTCTGAACCTGTCCGTCGCTGTAGCGGATCGTCACCGTATGTACCCCTGCCGCCAGCGCATTTACATATTCCGCCTTCAGGATGATGACCGTGGAGCCGGAGGCCGCCGTATAATGCTCCTCCGAAAGCTCCTTTCCGTCCACGGACACGCCGGTAAATTTGGCAAAGTCCCCGTCCGCCCTTATGGTCACGTCCTGATTCCCGCCGGCTTCGAGGATCTGGCCGCCGCCCTCCAGGATCTGATATTCCTTCGGAATGACCGGCACGGGCTTTAAGGCTGCAATGGCTTCCCTGATCGCCGCCGCATAACTGTCCACCAGCTTCTGTTCCCGGACGTCCTTTCCTCTGACGACCGCCTTCACCGCTTCCTCCACCGCCTCAAAATTCGTATAATCATCTTTTTTTAGAGCTTCCGCCTCGGCGACTGCCTGATCCACTGCACGGTAATCTGCTTCAGAAAAGACAATCCTCCCGGAACTGACCGCTATCCTGTCATAGGAAAGCACGCCGCCTGAAGTCACTGCTCCGCCGACATAAACGTCCCTGTCGGAACGAATATTTCCCTGTCCGATTTCTGTCGTCCCTCCGGCAAGGGAGATATCGCCATGGGCATAAATGCTGTTGGGCGCATAAACCTCGGAACCGGAAAGCGCAACCGGCCCTTTACTGAAAATGCTCACATCGTTGGAAGCTTCCGCCTGGACGGAAGAATCCTTCACGACGGCCCCGGCGGCAGCAAAAATCCCCGGCCAGTAACCTTTGGCAGCCACCTTCGAGGCGTCTGCCGCCTCAAACCGGCCGCCGCAGAAAATCCCGTTGGTCTCCCTGGACTCTGCCTGAACGGACGATGCGGAAATAGAAATATCCTGATCCACGCCAAGAGCCAGCCCCTGATCCGCCGCTGCCTTCACCTCCGACTGCCCCGAAATATCCAGACTCCCGCAGGAAACGCCGTACTGTTCTGCTTCCCTTATCGTGACCCTGCTGCCGGAAACGGCCAGCCTTCCCGACACGGCGATCCCGCTGTCCAGATTGTTGAGCACCACCACTGAATTGTCCGATATGGTAAGAGAATCGGCGCCTGTGCCATTGATTCCCTGACAGCTTATGCCGGAGGGCTGTGCCTGCGCCGTCACCTCGATGCGGGAATTACAGATCAGGTTATCCCTTCCGCAGATATAAAGAGCATAAGCATTCGTATCTCCCGCATTTCCGATCTCTATCCGCAGATCGGCATTACTCACCGTCAGGCCTCCCCCTTCCACAAAAATTCCCCGGCAGGGATTTCCGGGAAGGCCGGGATCCTGCGCCGCACGGATCGTCAGCGTGCCGCCGCCCGTCCCCTCCAGGCGAAACGGACGGCTGCTCCCGATCCCGTAATGGCCGCTGACCGTGTTCTTTCCGACCAGCCTCACCGTCACGTTTTCTCTGTCAATCTGTATTCCGTATATCAACGGATTTCCTGCCGGATCCGCAGAAATATCCGCATTTTCCAAGGTCAGGGTATTCGTACCGGCATCATACCTCGCACTGCCGTTTCCACAAGGAACCGTCTGCCCCGGCGCCTGCAGAAGATCCGTCCCGTTTACCACTATACCCCCCTCTGCCGCAAAAGCCGCTCCGGGCCTGGCCGCAAACAGAAGGCAGACCGCAAAAAACAGGGATCTCAATTTTCTTTTCTTTCTGATCATTTGGGATTCCTTTCTTTTTATCTGATATGATTAATATTCCCATACTAGCATTTATAGCCGAAATTTGCAAGACAAATTTTTTTGATTTCAGAAAAGTATGAAAACTTTCCGGCATCCCGGCACTCCAGGATTATGCTGCATCCGCTTGACATAACGCTTATAATAGAGTCAGGAAGCATTTCATAAAAGTGATAAAAGCACTGCTTTGGTTTTTTAATGGAGGATACGCAATGAATATGGAAATTGTTTTGGCTTATACCCACGCACAGGAAATCGCTTCTCTGTTTTCTGAATACACAGACATGTTAACAGCCCATGACAGTTCCTTTCAAAAATATCTTGATATCCAGGGCTATGATGAAGAAATACATCATTTAGAAGAAAAATACGGCATGCCCTTTGGAAGATTGTATTTAGCTTATTATAATGGAGAAGCCGCAGGCTGTATCGGACTGAAACATATAGACAAACAGAATTGTGAAATGAAACGCCTTTATGTAAGGCCGCAGTTTAGAAAGAAACACATTGGGAAGGCACTGGTGCAAAAAATTATAATTGACGCAAAAGAAATTGGTTATTCCCATATGCTGCTGGATACCCTCCCTTTCTTAAAAAATGCAATACATATGTATGAAAAATTTGGATTTTACCCCATAGATTCTTATAACAACAGTCCTATGAATACATCCATATATATGAAATTGGACTTATGATTTATCCGGCTCTATTTATGTACAGCGTTCCCTTTTTCTTCTTTTTCTGAACGCTATACACATAATGCACAATAAAAACCACACCCCATTTTACATCAGTAAAAATAATTTCCGGATTTGTAAGACACGCCCGGCAGGCATCTTTCACTGCTTCTGCCTGCCGGAAAGCTGATATGAAAAATATCAGTATAATTCTGCAATACGACTGACGCCTACATAGATTTCCGATATTTTATACCAGGTAGAATAATCCACAACGCCAGTTACCGGAAGCCCGAAAACCGACTGAAAAATTTCCACTGCTTCTTCTGTGGCAGGCCCATATATCCCGTCTGCAGAAATTGTCGGAATCGCCGGATAAGCTCTTGAAATTCTCGCAAGCTGCGCCTGCATCTGACGAACCTTATCTCCTCTTGAACCCACAGAAAGATCCATCCTTGGCCAGGAAGCCGGAATGCCGGAAATTTCATCCGCTTCATTGACATACATACTGTTCCCGTAATAATACCTTAAAATCTCAATAAAGCTGTATCCCCTGTCCCCCAAATCCTTAGATCCCCACTGGCTCATCCAGTTCGGGCAGCTTACACGCTGTCCGTCACAATACTGGGTCAAAATAGGCTGTGACACATTGGGTCTGGACAAATAGCTGTCAAAAATCTCATCTACAATCCTCGAAATATTTTGAAAAATATTTCTGCCGTAAATCCATTTGTGATCGAATGCCGTAGAGGACGTAATTGTGAAATCATAACCTTTGTTCCGGTACCATTCCGTATACACGCGATTTAAAGTAAACGATAAAATTGCAAGTATATTCGCCCGCAGCGTCGCGTCCGGCCAGGTCGCATAGATTTCGCTGGAAGCTACGTTTTTGATATAATCTTTATATGTTACATAGTAATCCCTTGCCGTACTGTCAGAAGGGGCTCCGTCGTGTACAATGACATACTCCGGCACCACAACGCGGCTTAACACAATTTCTCCCGTTTCCTCCAGAGGTTTTATCTCATCTTCCGGTATTTTCGGCGGGAAATTCCCGAACAGGGTATTTGCAGGTATCACAATATTATCGACCGGATTAATATCCGACTCCTCAGGCACAAGCCGGACCCTCTGCACGGACGTCTCGCCGGGAAGCACCTGCACGCCGGAAACATTAACGGGTATAAACCCCTTCGCCGTCACCTGAATCGTATATTCTGCATAAGGCTGCTGTTCGGACGGCTCCATACTGTATTCTAACGGCGGCGTCTGAAGTTCTATCTGCGCTGTCTGCCCGGAAGAATTTGTAGATACTTTTTCAATTGTGTTTTCCGGTTCCCCGGTAAAAGAAATTGTAACTTCCGCATCCTGGTTTGGACGCCTGCCGGAAGGCGGCTCCACGTTGACCTGTAATTTTCCTTCTTCCGGCGCATCATTCTGCAGATACCTGATATTTTGTCTGGACATAAATATTCCTCGTATTGCTTCTTAGTTACAATATATGCATAAGGCTTCATTTTGGTTCCTTTCCGAAACCGCGCTTATTATCTGATTTTTTTGCATATTATAAATATTATTTCAGTTATAATTAATCGTTATAAATTATTTTCAAAAAAACATTGACAAATCAATTTAATTTCGATAAAATGAATTTATCAAATAACAAAACAGCAATTTTAAAAAAGGAGGTACGGACCACCGAAAACGTAATGTAACGCCTCAAGAAATCCTTTCAAAAAGGTAGTTGTTCCAGACAACAGATTCGAAAAACAATCAAAAATTTGTTTAGCGGATTTGGTAATGGAAAATAAAAACAGGAGGTACAATCCAATGGACAGCATAGTTTAGAAGCGGCATCCTATCTAAAATAGAGATGCCGCTTTCATTTGCGTCAAATACTCGGAATCAAACACTGATTTTCCATTGCTTTCAGCTCAAACGCCTTTGCAAACGCCTCAAAATTTTTATCTCTCCCTTCTGGAATTGCAAAAATCACTTTATCAAAACATCTGTGAGAAGAGAAAAGATATTCTCTGAAAATACCGGCCACTTCTTCGGCATTCTGTCCAAATACCCCGCACCCATAGGCGCCCAGAATCAAAACATTCACTTGATTTTCTTTGGCTATATCCAGTACAAACCGGATTCTTGATCGCAGGGCTTCCGAATTTTCCTCATCTGAAACATTTTTATACTGCCGGGCTGCAGATTTATTTGGAGCCGCACAGGTAATAACATCACAAAAAACACAATTTCCATCTTTTTCAAACATTATATCAGGCGAGTACAATCCTCTGTTCCGATACAATGCCCTGCTTGCGTGTTTCCTGTTCCAATAATAAAATCCTGTCAAAAACTCTGATAAAACATTATACAAATACGAATTGTGACATAAACTTTCCTCCTGTGCTTTTACTCCGTTCAAAAACATTCCGCCCGGATTTTTGTATGAAGAAAAATTTAAGACGGCCATGCGTTTTTTACATTCGTTTGCATGACGCATAATGGCAGAAACGCTGTCTGTCGCTTCCAAAGATATTTGGGAAGCGGCAGAGCGCTTTTTACTGCTTTGAAAATCAACGTCATAAATCACTGTGCCTTTCACCGATTCTTTTATCTTTCCAGAATACATCCGTTCCATCTCTTCCGTATGCTGTCTGGCCTGTTCTGCCATTTTTTCTTTTTCCAGCCAATATTCTTCTATATAAGCCATTTCTCATCCTCCATTCCTTCTTTTGATAAATCACGTCAATTTGAAAAACCGCAGCCCCATTCTCCATAATTTACGTTTTTTGATTCGGAGCGGTAAGAATAAGATAAACCTTAAAGCCGGGGACAAAAATTTTTAATCAGAATCACCCAATTCAGAAAAAAAGAAATCCGCAAACCCTTTCAAATCAAGGGCTTGCGGTTCTCACTTTAAGAGCGATAGACGGGGCTCGAACCCGCGGTCTCGACCTTGGCAAGGTCGCGCGTTACCAACTACGCCACTATCGCATTTATA
>CATJIW010000174.1 GCA_949740745.1 uncultured Lachnospiraceae bacterium
CAGCGAACCGCCGATGGTCTGCTCATGGAAAGAGCCGCCGCCCCGTCCCGGTACAAAGGGTGCTGCGTCCGGAGTCAGACCCGGCAGGGGAGGGCGGATGGTCTGCTTATGGAAAGAGCCGCTGCCCCTGCTCTGTCTGCATATTAAGCGTCAAGGGCATCCAGCTTTTCGCAGAGGGATTTCTGTGCCTCGGCGGGGATTTTGGCCTGAGGAAATTTGATCAGCATGCTGAAACGCATTCCCATGCAGGGCCCCAGGGCGTCGGCGCTGTCCATGAAGCCGGGGACAAATTCGTTGACGATTGCCACGGCCCGTTGGTCGGCCACGATTTCTCTTAACTTGCTGTTTGAGGTAATTGCCATAATAAGCGCTCCCTTCTTAAAGCTTTCGGTTCCCGGAATCAGAATTTTGCCATCAGGTCGTTGAATTTTTCAAGCTCTTCCGGATCCATGTGGTAACCGTTCTTGTCCTCCGGATAGGCGCCGGTCCGCACGTCCGTGGCCCAGGCCATGTAAGCCTCGCACAGGAACGGAAGAAGCTCCGCATAAACCTTTGCATGGGATGCCGGCCTGGGCATCATGCCGAAGGTGTCCATGTCGACCATCTCGGAACCGTCGCAGGGAGCGCCGGCAGCGATGGAAACCACGGGAACCGTCAGCTTTTCTGCGATCGCCTGAGAGACCTCCATGGGAGTCAGCTCGATGGTCATGCCGCCCATGCCGTTTTCCTGGTATTCATAGCCCCATTTGAAGATGGCGAAGGCTTCTTCGGCCGTCTTTCCCACCTTTTTATAGCCGGTCGCATTGGTCTGCCAGCCGGAGACGGCGCCGATGTGCCCGTAGGTCGGCACGTAATTGTCGGACATGAATTTTAACATGTCGTTGGTGATGCCCATGGGAAGCATGGAATCGGCGCCCATCATGGTCCACTGGGCGCCCCAGCGGACAGCCAGGGATTTGTCCGTGTAGCATGCGGTGGGCATGTAGTAATTGATATGGATGATCTTTGTGTACTCCCGGTATTTCTGGATGCTTAAGGAGGCGCAGACCAGCTCGTCCTCCAGATCCATGCCGCTGCGCAGGGAAAGGATGGAAGGGGTGCGCAGGATGTCGCAGCCGACCATTTCGGCGGCGAGGCCGAAAACCGGTCCCAGCTCCGCCGGACACATCTGAACGATTTTTTCGCCCTTCTTTTTCATATTCTGAAGAACCTGAAGACTTTTGCGGCTTTTTGATGCCGTGGACATTTTAATGTTTTGTTTTTCAACTTCCATTGTAAATACCTCCCAAAAAAATATTGAAAAAAGAGCCCTCTTTGTATGTTTTATACCATTATAAGAAAAAAGGGAAAATACCTAAAATGTGGTATTTCGTTCGTCCCGGGATTGTTGTATAGTGAAAATACCAAAAATTATGTAGAATAGTAAGGAGTTTTGCGTATGGGCGATTCCTCGAAGGGCATATATTCGTTTCTGGAACCGGAAGGAATCTCTTTCCGCAATTATATGCAGGCGTTTGATCTCGTGCAGAAGTGCAGCGAAGAGCATACGCCAAGAAGCTTCTGTGTCCGGCTTTTGGAGCTTTTGAAAAGAGTTTGCCCCTATGACATGGCGGCGCTGATCTTCCTGGATGCGAACAACAAGCTTTCCGGCATCCATACGACGGGCCGAAAGCGCACAGAGCTGAAAAAACATCTTCAATATTATATTCAGGATTATATTCCGGATCCTGCCGAAAAGGACGTTCCTTTTAATCTGTTCTGCGGAATGCGGGAAGCCTCCGGCTTTTCCTTTTCCGGCGTGTTTGACTGGAAAAATTTTTCGGGAGACGAGTTTAAGAAACGGCACATTGCGCCCCTGAAGCTGTGTCATTCCATGGGCTTTTGCTTTTTTGACCTGTCGGGAACCTATCGGGTGGTCTTTATTCTGGACCGGGTGAAGGACGTTCCCTTCACAGAGGAGGAAAAGAACTGCCTGGGGCTGGCACTTCCGGTTTTAAATAACATCCACCGGAATTTTTTCTACAGCGGGATCGACGACGAAAAGGGCCGTCTTCAGACTCCCTGGAAGCAGTACAATCTGACGCCCAGGGAGGAGGAGATCCTGGCGCTTCTCTGCCAGGGAATGACCACGCAGAATATCAGCTCCGCCTTGTATATCAGCGTGGGGACAACCTATAAGCATGTGGCCAACATTTTGAGTAAGACGGGAGTAACGTCGAAGCAGGAGCTGCTTGTGAAGCTTATGGGCAGAAAGAATCTCTGACCGAAGAAGAAAAAAGATGTTTCAAAAAGGTTCCCCACCTGTTTTGAGACATCTTCTTTTTGAATCTCGTTACATTTCGCAACGGCTATTTCTCTGATAATACATAAGTTTCAATGAGTCTTTGCAAAGTAACGTTTAGCTGCCGGACAATCTGGTAAAGCCGCTCGTTTTCTGCTTCCAGCGTCCGAAGCCGATTGCGAGCGGCCTCTTCATTTCTGGAGCCCTTATCCATGTTTTTAACCCCCATTACAATTTAGTGTAAAGCTCTCTGAAACTATAAAACTATAACCATTATAATAGAAAAGACAGAAAAAGTATAGCAGAATCCATCGACAAGTTTCTACAAAATAAGACAGTTTGAAAATCCGGGAAAGCTGCAATACTAAGGAAAAAGACAGACAGCTGCGAAATGCAAGATTGACGGAATATTCTGGCGGTATGTCCGTCCAAAGCCTGCTGCGCCAGGCGTTCCGGCAAGCCCAGGACCGCAGAAGTCACTCGGGAAAGAATCCCTCCTGCCTTCTCTGGTCTTGCCTCCACGGCGCAGAGGGCTTTTCCCGGAAATACTGCCAGAATATTCGATGAATTTTTGAGTTCCGCAGCTGCCTCTTAAGGAAAAAAACAGAGAGGAGACAATCGATGAAAACGATCCGGGAAAAGGCCCTTTTGGAAAACATGAATGAGGTCAGTCTGCTGCTCAATGATCTGGCGGTCTATCTGGAGAAGCATCCGTCGGACAGACAGGCGGCGGAATGGTTTGACAGCTGCAGCATTGCGAGAAAAGAGCTTCTGGATGTTTTTGAAAAGGAAGCCTGGAGAGGCTGAACGGTATCTGTTCTTGCCATCCGGCGCCTGTGGGGGTATACTTAGGAAAAGGATACGAAAGAGGAGGGAATGACTTCGTGAAGGGACTGACCAGTGAGCAGGCGGAAGAGAGAAAACGCTCCGGCCTGCAGAATCTTCCGGTGGAAGCGCCGTCTAAATCGGCGGGGCAGATCGTCGCAGGAAATATCTTCACCTTTTTTAATTTGATATTTGCGGTGCTGGCCGCCTGCCTGGTTCTGGTGGGATGCTATAAGCAGATGCTGTTTATGGTCGCCGTGGCGGTTAATGCGGTAATCGGCATTGTACAGCAGCTCCGCTCAAAACGGGTGGTGGACAGGCTGTCCCTTTTGTCGGCGGCCAGCTATCCGGTGATCCGGGACGGAAGGGAAAGCAGTCTTCCGTCCAGAGAACTGGTGCGGGACGACCTGGTGATTCTGAAGGCGGGGGCCCAGATTCCGGCAGACGCAGTGGTTGCCGGCGGGGAAGCGAGAGTCAGTGAGGCGCTGATTACCGGTGAGGCAGATGCCGTTTATAAGAGTGCCGGGGACGTGCTTAGATCCGGGAGCTTCGTCCTGTCGGGCCGATGCCTGGCGAGGCTGACCCATGTGGGGGCAGAGTCCGGAGCGTCAAAGCTGACGGCGGAGGCCCGAAGGAAGGGAGTAGGAAAGAAGTCGGAGATGATGAGGGCTTTGGATCGGATCCTTCATGTCATTGCCCTTCTTCTGATTCCCATGGGACTGCTTTTATTTTGGAAGCAGCGCCGGATCATGGAGCTTTCCCTTTCCGAGGCGGCGGTGGCCGTTATCGCGGCTCTGGTGGGAATGATCCCGGAGGGGCTTTATCTGCTGACCAGCGTGGCGCTGGCCTTAAGCGTCATGCGGCTGGCGAAACGCAATACGGTGGTTCATGAGATGAGCTGTATTGAAACGCTGGCAAGGGTGGACGTATTATGTGTGGATAAGACGGGAACCATTACGGAGCCTTATATGCGGGTCTCCCAGGTGGTCTGTCTGGAAGGGAGCGGGGGAGAGTCTTTTGTGACGGAGCTTTTGCGGGCCTATCACAGAGCCCTCCCGGCCGACAACGAGACGGCCATGGCGGTCCGGCGGCATTACGGGATCCCCGACCGGGACGGGGAAGAAGAGGCGGAAGCCGGGTGGAGGGCGGTCCGAAGGATTCCCTTTCAGTCAAAAACCAAGTGGAGCGCCGTCGTCTTTGAAGGGCGGGGGGCTTATGCGGTGGGAGCGCCGGAGGCGCTTCTTAAGGATCGGCATCCGGAGCTTTCGAGGCGGCTTTTAGAGTATGCGGCACGGGGGGAGCGGGTGCTTTTGGCGGCCGCCTGTGAAGGGGCTCCGGAGGAAGGGAAGCCTCTGAGGGGGACGGTGCGGCCGCTGGCCTTTCTGGTCATCGCAAACAATATCCGGAAAAATGCGGAGGAGACCTTTCGGTTTTTTGAGAATCAGGGAGTGACGGTCAAGGTGATTTCCGGCGACAATCCGGCGGCGGCATCAAGGATTGCGGCGCAGGCAGGGATCACCGGGGCGGAACGGTTCGTGGACGCCGGAAGCCTTGAGACGGAAGAACAGCTTGGCCGGGCGGCAGAAGAGTACGCCGTGTTCGGCCGGGTGACGCCGGAGCAGAAGCGGCAGCTTATAAAGGCGCTGCAGAAAAACGGGCATACGGTGGCCATGACGGGGGACGGCGTCAATGACGTGCTGGCTTTAAAGGATGCCGACTGCGGCGTGGCCATGGCCTCCGGCAGCGACGCCGCCTGCCATGCGGCCCATCTGGTGCTCCTGGATTCTGATTTTTCGTCCATGCCCGGAGTGGTGGCGGAGGGCCGGCGGGTCATCAACAACATTGAGCGGGCAGCGGCGCTGTTTCTGGTAAAGAACATTTTTTCCTTTGTGCTGACGGTCATTTTGCTGTTTGCGCCGCTTACATATCCGCTGACGCCCATACAGCTCACGATGATCGGAGGCTTTACCATCGGGATCCCTTCCTTTTTCCTGGCGCTGGAACCAAACGAGGAGCTGATCCGGGGACGCTTTATTTACAACGTTTTGAGGAAGGCGCTGCCGGGAGGGCTGACCAACGTGCTGGCGGTTCTGACCGTGTCCGTCGTCTGCGAAGCCATGGGGTATCCGGTGGAGGTGATGAATACCATGGCCGGGGTGGCGGTAGGATTTGTGGGGCTTTTGGTGCTGGCGGGAGTCTGCCTTCCCTTTGACAGGAAGAGGCTTGCTTTGTGGCTGGCCATGGCAGTGCTCCTTACGGCAAACGTCCTTCTTCTCGGGCGATATTTTTATTCGCTGGTGCCCCTTCGCTATACTCAGCTTGCCGTGCTGCTGGTGATCATGGGAGCTTCCCTTCCCTGCCTCGTGCTTATGCGGGGATGCGTTGAGGCTGTCTGGAAACGGAAATAGGGGCGGTTTTTGCTTGTGATTTTTGATCGATTGTGTTAAGCTGTATGCGGAGCTTGTCTGGGAAGCTATGGGGAACGAGGCAGAAGCATGGATAGTTATATGACTTTTAATCATATTCTGGTGAGCCTGTTTAACGATATCATGGATATTGAGGAGAAAAGCATCATTACAGGCGCATTTCAGGACATTACCAACAATGACATGCACGTGATCGAGGCGATCGGACTGGGGACGCCGAAAAATATGTCCGCCATTGCGAGGCAGCTTCGGGTCACGACGGGGACCCTGACCATTTCCATGAACAGCCTGGTGAAAAAGGGATATGTGAAGCGGGAGCGGAGCGAGCAGGACCGCAGGGTCGTCTATATCATGCTGACGGCGAAGGGAAAGCTGGCCTATAAGCATCATGCCGAGTTCCATAAGCAGATGACGGAGGCCCTGGTGGAGGGACTGGATCCGGAGGAAACGAAGCTTTTGGTGCGTGCGCTCACCAGTCTGAAAAATTTTTTTGAAGAATATGCGAAGGGGCAGGGAAGGCCGTGAGCCCTGCATCGCAGAAGATATATGGATTAACGGGGGAAGGCAGAACACCTTCCCCCGTTGTCTGCAGATTTTTAATATTTGAAGACGGCCGCTCCATAAGCGGGAAGCGGGTAGGAGAACGAATAGTCTCTTCCGTCACATTCTTTTTTTGCGGCGGTGAAAAAGCGCTGTTCGCTCTTTTCCAGAAGCCCGTGCTTACTGTCCAGAAGAAGGGTGTATTTTCCCTTTTTCGGCACGCCCACCCGGTAATCGGGCCGTTCCACGGGCGTGAAGTTGCAGACGAACAGCAGGTTGTTCCGGCCGGAATACCCCTTTCTCACAAAGCTGAAAATGCTTCGGTCGGCGTCGTCGCAGTTGATCCACTCAAATCCGGTCCAGTCATAGTCCTTGCTGTAAAGGGCCGGGAATTTCCGGTAAAGGTGCAGAAGATCCCGGAAATACTGCTGCAGCTCCCGATGGAGCGGCTCCTTAAGCAAGAACCAGTCCAGCTCCCGTTCTTCGCTCCATTCCCGGAGCTGTCCGAACTCCTGGCCCATAAACAGCAGTTTCTTGCCGGGGTGCCCCATCATAAAGGTGTAGCCCGCCTTCAGGTTGGCGAATTTGTCCGGATGATAGCCGGGCATTTTGTTTAACATGGAGCATTTTAAATGAACCACCTCGTCGTGGGAGAGAACCAGGATGAAGTTCTCGCTGCAGGCGTAGGTCATGCCGAAGGTCATCTTGCTGTGGTTGGCCTTTCGGAAGAAAGGATCCAGCTTCATGTATTCCAGGAAGTCGTGCATCCAGCCCATGTTCCACTTGAAGGTGAAGCCGAGGCCGTCATATTCCGGCGGCTCCGTGACCTTCGGCCAGGCCGTGGATTCCTCGGCGATGATCATGCTGCCGGGATTCCGCTGCTTCATGATGCTGTTTAAGTGCTTGAAAAACTCGATGGCCTCCAGGTTTTCGTGGCCGCCGTATTTGTTGGCAATCCACTGGCCGTCCTGCTTGCCGTAATCTAAGTAGAGCATGGAAGCCACCGCATCCACCCGAAGTCCGTCCACGTGAAACTGTTCCACCCAGTAGAGGGCGTTGGCAATGAGGAAGTTGGAAACCTCGTGCTTTTCATAATCGAAGATTTTTGTGCCCCAGTCGGGATGCTCACCCTTTCTGGGATCGGCATATTCATAGAGGGGGCCGCCGTCAAAGTCTGCCAGGCCGTGGGCATCTCTGGGAAAATGGGCGGGAACCCAGTCCAGGATCACTCCGATGCCCTTCCGGTGCATGTAGTCGATGAAATACCGGAAATCCTCCGGGGTGCCGTAACGGGAGGTGGGGGCGTAATAGCCTGTAACCTGATAGCCCCAGGAGCCGTCGAAGGGATATTCCAGAAGTCCCAGAATTTCCACGTGGGTGTAGCCCATGTCCTTGACGTAGGCGGCCAGCTCCTTTGCCAGCTCTTTATAGGAAAGGAATTCCTCGCCGTTTCGTTTCCAGGAGCCCAGATGAACCTCGTAAATGGCCAGCGGCGCCAGAGTGGGAAGGCTGTTCTTCCGCCGCTCCATCCAGCGCTCATCCTTCCAGTGGAAGGCAGAGGCGGGGCTTATTCTGGAAGCCGTGCCGGGACGAAGCTCTGCCCAGGAGGCGTAAGGGTCTGCCTTGTAGAGGGCTTTTCCCGAAGCGGTGGTAATGACATATTTGTAAAGTCCGCCGGGCGCAGCGTCCCCGGTGAAAAGCTCCCAGATGCCGGAGGTTCCGATGGGATCCATCGGATGGCTGTCCGCGGACCAGTTATTAAATTCTCCGGTCACGGCCACCGAGGCCGCATGGGGAGCCCAAACGGCAAAATAAACGCCTTCCTTTCCCCCAAATTTGACCGGATGGGCGCCCAGCTTGTCGTAAATCTCGTAATGAGTGCCCTCTCCAAACAGATAGCAGTCTGTTTCCGTGATAAGTCCTGTCGTTTTCCCCATAAAGAATTACCCCTCAATCTTTAATATTTTGCTTTCGCAGGGCTGCAGAGAGAGGTTCAGGGAGCCGTTCTCCACAGCGGTTTCTTCTTCCGTAAAAAGGTCTCTGACCGTATTTGCGCCCATGGGGAGCCTAAGCTGCAGGGATGCGGGCGCGTCGTCGATATTGACGGCGGTAAGGACATGCTCGTCCCCCAGGGACCGGGCATAGGCGTACTGGCGGTTGGTTAAGAGCAGCTCCCTGTAGGTGCCGGTGCCGAGGGCCGGGTGATTTCTGTGAAGCCGGGCCAGCCGTTCAATGTGGTCTGTCAGCTCCGTATGGAGCTTTTCGAACTGATCGGGAGAGATGGCCGGACGCAGCATGTCGTCGCAGGTGGAAGTCCTGGCCCCTTCGATCCCCCATTCAGAGCCGTAATAAACAGAAGGAATTCCCGGCAGGGTAAAGAGCATGGTGTACACAGTAAATATGTGCTTTTTATTGTTTAGCTTGCTCATGATCCGGTTTTCGTCATGATTGTCTACGAAGGTGTATAGATTAAGATTCTTATAAATACCGCCGTTTGCCTCCGACTGCCTGCGGATGGTATGGGCGATCTCGAAGCAGTTGTAATCGTTGTGGCCGGAATAGAGGCCCTTATGCAGCTCGTAATTGGTCACGGAGTGGAGCATGGAGTCGTTGGCCCACCGGCTGTAGTCCCCGTGGATGACCTCGCCCATGAGCCAGAAGTCCGACTTCAGGGAATCGCAGTGGCTTCGGAGGGCCTTCATAAAGTCAAAGTCCAGCACGTTGGCGCAGTCCAGGCGGATGCCGTCGATGTCAAACTCCTTCACCCAGAAG
>CATJIW010000175.1 GCA_949740745.1 uncultured Lachnospiraceae bacterium
ATATTTCGTTGCAGAGATGCATCGATGGGCTATCGCCAAATGGTAAGGCACTGGACTCTGACTCCAGCATTTCAAGGTTCGAATCCTTGTAGCCCAGCGGAGAGACGTCGTACTGAGTGATCGGTACGGCGTTTTTGCTGTGTGGAGATTTATGGACGGAATCGCAGTGTATTTTCCTTGACAGCCGAACGATTGTTAGATATAATGAACCTAACGATCGTTCGGAAAAAGGGGAGAAAGAGAATGGGGAAAAGGGAAGATATGCAGAGTACAAAGGAGCGGATCCTTGAGACGGCGCTTAGGCTGTTTTCTGAAAAAGGCTACGGGGCCGTATCCGTCCGGGACATTGCCGGAGCCGTGGGGATCCGGGAAAGCTCTCTGTATTATCACTTTAAGAATAAGCAGGATATTTTTGACACGATCGTATCATTCTGCTTTGGAAGGGCAGAGGCGTATTTCCGGGACAGGGGCCTTCCTTTTGCGCAGGGGGACGACGTTTCCATGTACCGGGGGGCGGGCCAGTCCCGTCTGGAGGAGCTTTTGCTTTCCACCTTCGGATATTTTTTTGACGATCCCTGGAACGTGCGCTTTCGGAAGCTTCTGACGGTGAATCAGTACGAAAATGAAAAGGCGAAGCAGATCTACAGAAGCCTTTACCGGGATTATCCGCTGCAGTTCCAGCGCAGGCTGTTTGCCGGGCTTATGGAACAGGGAGAATTCCGCAGGACGGATCCGGAGACGGCGGCCCTGGAATTTTATGGTCCGGTATTTCTGCTGATCCATACCTGCGACAGCCTGGAAGAAGCGGGAGAGATGCTGAAAAGGCATATCCGGCAGTTTGCCGGCCTTTACCGCCTTCCGGCAGAACAGGCCAGACAGAGGGAAGCGGAGGAAGAAAAAGAAAGCGGCGGGCAGGAAGAAAAAACGGGAGGAGAAAAAGAACAATGAAACCAGTGATCCTGTATTGTTCCCAGACGGGATTTACAAAGCAGTATGCGGTATGGATGGCGGAGGAGCTTTCCTGTCCCGCCGTTCCCTTTGAAAAACGGAATACGGTAGATTTTTCCCGGTACGATACGATTTTGTTCGGAAGCTGGTGCCATGGGGGACGGCTTAAGAGGATGAAATGGTTCCGGGGCATGCTGCCTGAGTGGAAGGGAAAACGGAAGCTTTTGTTTGCCGTAGGGGCGTCTCCGGCGGGAAACCGCGGGATCGAAGAATTTTTGAAGGGACTGGAAGCTCAGGAAGAAGGCATACGGGCTTTCTATCTTCCGGGCGGGCTGTGTTATGAGCAGATGGGCGCTGTCTCAAGGGCCATGATGAAGCTTTTTTCGTTTATGATCGGCCGGAAAAGGGAGAAGACGCCGGAGGAAGAAAACATGGCCCGGATGATCCGGCGCTCCTACGATATTTCCGACAGAGCCTGCACGGCTCCCATACTGGAGGCCGTCCGGAAGGGGGAGACCTCCAGAGGCGGGAAGAAGCGGCGGGAGGGCGCAGGAGGCTGAAGGGGCCGTAACGCTCCGGCGCGCTTTAAAGGCGCAGCAGCGGTTTCCAGCACGTCCTCCACGTATTCGCAGGTGTGGCGGCAGGCGGCGATAACCTCCGGCTTTGCGGTGGAGACGGCATAGCTTTCCCCGGCGCAGGCCAGGAATTCCAGGTCGTTGTAATTGTCGCCAAAGGCCATGACCTGCGCTTTGGAGACGCCAAGGACGTCCATGAGGGCCTTCATGGCATGGCCCTTGTGGATGTCCGGCGGAATGAAGTCGATCCAGTGGGGGCAGGTGGAAGCCAGGGTGAACCGGCTGCCCCAGCGCTCTCTGAACTGTTCCATGCGCGCTTCGGTCTGGTCCCCGTGGACGTAGGCGGAAATCTTGATGTAATCTTCGGAGGTGGAAAAGATGTCGTCCACCTCCGTAATGTTGTTTTTCAGGACATATTTCAGATGTTCGGCGTAGGACGGCCTTTTTGGCTGGATGTAGGCGGTGTCCACGCCGGAAAGCTGCACCTCGCAGTCCGGGACAGCCAGGATGTCCGCCATCAGCTCCTGGCCGAGAGCCCGGTCCATGACGGCCTTGTAGATGATTTCCCCTTTGTGGACCGCAAATGCGCCGTTTTCACAGATATAGTCCACGGCGCCGGCCAGGGGCCCCATTAACCGGATCAGATTGGCATACTGCCGTCCGCTGGCGGCCGTAAAGAGAAAGCCCCGTTCGGTCAGCTTCTGCAGAAGGGGGACGATGCGGGCCGGGAGAGTCTGGGCCCCATTTCTTAAAATCGTGCCGTCCATGTCGCTGGCGATGAGTCGAATCATAAAATCCTCCGAAAATAAAAAAATAAAAGCAATTTTCACACAAATGTGCTATAATGTCCAGAGAATTATAGACGGAAAAGCGAACAGCGTCAAGACACCGGGAGAAAAAACAGATGTATTCTTTTAAAAGCAGGGTCAGATACAGCGAAACGGGGGAGGACGGGATTCTGAGCCTCAGCCGTGCGGTTCATTATATGCAGGATTGCAGCACCTTCCAGTCGGAAGAGCTGGGGGTGGGCGTGGAGCACATGAAAAAGATCGGAAGGGCCTGGTTCCTTTCGGCCTGGCAGATCGAGATCAGGCGCAGGCCGAAGCTGATGGAAGAGATTGTGGTGGGCACCTGGGCCAGCGGCTTTAAGGCCATGTACGGCTACCGGAATTTTGTGATCCGGGACGGGGCGGGAGAGGACCTTGTCCGGGCGGCGTCCACCTGGGTCTACATGAATGTGGAGACGGGACGGCCGGAGCGGGTGAAGAAAGAGATCGCGGCCGTTTACGGAGAAGAGTCGCCTCTTGAAATGGAGGAGGTGGGAAGGAAGATACGGGTCCCGGAAATGCTTACGGAGTATCCGGCCTTTCCGGTGAGAAGGGACCAGATTGACACCAACGGCCATGTAAACAACGCCAGATATGTGGAGATGGCGGAGGAATGGCTTCCTGCGGCTTCTGAGACCGGGAGGCTCCGGGTAGCCTATCAGCATGCCGCCAGGCACGGGGACCTGATCGTTCCGGCCGTATATAAGGGGGCAGGCTGCTGCACGGTGGTGCTTAAGGGAAGGGACGGCCGGGTATATGCGGTGCTGGAGGCCAGGGCGTAAGGGCGCAGGATAGAAGAGAGACAATATAAAAGAAACAATTATAGAAAGAGAAAAAGCAGAACAAGGATAAAAAGAAAAGGATAAAAGAGAATGATAGAACTTGGAAAAAAGCAGGTCCTGAAGGTGCTCCGGAAACGGGAGAACGGCGTGTACCTGGGAGAACGGGAAGAGGACGAAACCGGCGTCCTCCTTCCGAAGAGACAGGTGCCGGAGGGAACGGAAGCCGGGGATGAGCTGGAGGTGTTTCTTTACAAGGATTCCGAGGACCGGCTGATCGCCACGGTAAACGAGCCGTTTCTCACCCTTGGAGAGCTGGGGGTCCTCACGGTGGCCGAGGCCGGGAGCATCGGCGCATTTTTGAACTGGGGACTGGAGCGGGATTTGTTCCTTCCGTTCAAGGAGCAGAAATGGAAGGTGCGAAAGGGAGAGCAGGTTTACGCTGCCCTCTATCTGGATAAGAGTGAAAGGCTTTGTGCCACCATGCGGGTGGAACGGTATCTGAAGGAGGACTCTCCTTATAAAAAAGACGATCAGGTGACCGGGATCCTTTACGATGTCAACCGGGAGCTGGGCGGCTTCGTGGCCGTGGACGGGAAGTATTTCGGGATGATCCCGGCAGTGGAGCTTGACCGGTCGCTTAAGCCCGGAGAGACGGTGGAAGCCAGGGTGGCCAGAGTGCGGGACGACGGGAAGCTGGTCTTAAGCGTCCGGAAAAAAGCCTATAAGCAGATGAACATAGATGCGGAGGCAGTGTATTCGCTGATTGAGGATTACGGTGGAAAGCTGCCCTTTACAGACAAATCCGATTCGGACCTGATCCGGCTGGAGACGGGCCTCAGCAAAAACGCCTTCAAACGGGCGGTGGGCCATCTTCTGAAGGAGGGAAAGATTCAGATAAATGCGAAAGCAGACACCATAGAAATGATCAGGAGGTAAGCTAACATGAAAAAAGTAATTTCTACAGACAAGGCGCCTGCGGCGATCGGGCCTTATTCTCAGGCCATTGAGGCCAACGGCTTTGTATTCGCATCCGGCCAGATCCCGGTGGATCCGGCCACGGGCGAGATCCCCGAAGGCATCGAGGCCCAGACCAGGCAGTCCATGGAGAACGTGGTGAATCTCCTTGCGGCCGCCGGAGCGAAGCCGGAGGACGTGGTAAAGACCACCGTGTTTATTAAGGACATGAATGACTTTGCAAAGGTCAACGCCGTTTATGCGGAATATTTTAAGTCCGAGTGCCCTGCCAGGGCCTGCGTCGAGGTGGCGAGGCTGCCCAAGGACGTGCTGGTGGAGGTAGAGGCCATCGCCGCAAAATAAAATCCAAAACAGCCGGGATCTGTCTGAACGGACGGGGAGAGGAGCCGCAGCGGCTTTTTCCCCGTCCGTTTCAGAGGGGGGAGGGTTCCGGGCCGCAGGGCAGTTCTTCGTTTACCACGTGCTTTAAACGATTGATAAAATCAGAAGCGATCTTCGGAAAACGATAGTCCGGGCGGTGGATGTAATAGTATTCCCAGCGGATTTTGGGATCCGGAAGGGGGAGGGCAGAAAGCTCAGGGTGGAGCCCGGTTACGTGGAGTCCGGAACTTCCGATAAAAATGCCGTCTGAGTGTTCGATGAATTTATACATGAAACGCATGCTGTCCGTGTATATGACCTGTTCAAACTGGTCGTAGAAGGGAAAGCCCGAGGCCAGGTTGTATTCATCCAGCAGCCTGCCCCGGTAGGAGGTGCGGAATACGGGATATTGATAGAGGTCGCTTAGCCGGACTTCTTTCTGTTTGAGGAGGGGGTGCCCGTTCCTCAGGATAATGTAAGAGCTTGTGCGGAACAGGAAGTGGTGGGAAAGCTTCCTTTTTTTTTAATTCATTCATCCAGCCGGAGTTGTCCGAAGCCAGCACCACCAGGATCCCGATGTCGCAGGCTTTTGTCAGGATGTCGTTTACGACCTGCGAGCTGTCCCCTTCATATAAATGGAGGGAGTATTTTTTGTCATGCAGGTCTTCTTTGTGGAATTCCAGAAAGGCTTTGCAGACAAAGGCGGCCCGGTCACTGGAAACCTTCAGGATATGCGTCTTTTCGGCCGCCGGAGTGTGATTGAGCTTCTGGATGTTTTCCCATTCCTGGATAATGGCCTGAGCGGATTTTAAAAAGCTGCGGCCCTCGTCGGTGGGATGGCAGCTTTTCCGGTCCCGGATAAAAATGCTGTATCCAAGCTCCGTTTCCAGATTCTTGATGGCATTGCTGAGAGCCGGCTGGGAGAGGAACAGGCTCTGGGAGGCCCGGCTGAAGGATCCCTGTCTGGAGATTTCGAGGGCGTATTTTAACTGTTGGATATTCAAGCGGTCATCTCCTTGTGTTATGCGGGCTGAACCCATGCAGACATATTATTAAAAAATATACCACAGATTATCAAAAAATAAAAGAAAGAAGTATTTTTTTTGGTAATAACGACTATAAGGAACAGGAATTGGATGAAAAAATCCGGACATGTTATGATCATTGTATCAAAGATTTCCAGATAAACGCATAAGGAAACGAATGAGGAAAGAGAGGGTACAATGGGAAAAAGAGGAAAAAGAGAAGCAGAAAAACAACCGGGGAAACGAAACGGGCCGGAAAAGAAAAGGCCGACCTTTCTGGAGGCGGTTTTGCCCGTCGCTGCGCTGGTGGGGCTTCTGATCTACGGGAAGCTGTTTCAGAACTATGCCACGGAGGCGCTTCTGATTCTGGCGGCGGCGGTGGCGGCGCTGCTGGCCCGGAAGAACGGCTGTACCTGGGCAGAAATGGAAGAAGAGGCCGGGAACAAGATCAAATCGGCCTTCGGGGCGGTCATCATCCTTCTGACGGTGGGAATGGTCATCGGAAGCTGGATCCTGTCCGGGTGCATTCCCATGATGATCTATTACGGGGTGCGGATCATCAATCCGCAGATGCTTTTGACGACAGCCTTCATCGTATGTGCGCTGGTCTCCGTGGTAACGGGGACTTCCTGGGGATCGGTGGGGACCATGGGAGTGGCGATCATGGGGATTGCAGGAGCGCTTGGCGTGTCCCTTCCGGCCACGGCGGGAGCCGTTCTTTCCGGCGCCTATTTCGGGGATAAGATCTCGCCCTTGTCGGATACGACCAATCTGGCGCCCATGGTGGCGGGCACCGATTTATATACCCATGTGAAGCACCAGCTCTGGACCGTCGTTCCGCCGACCCTGATCTGTCTCCTGGTATATACCATCCTGGGTATGAGCGGAAGCGTGACGGGAGCGGCCAATCCGGAAAGCGTAGAGCTGATGCTTGACCAGTTAAGCTCTACCTTCCATTTTAATATTCTGCTGTTTTTGCCGGCGGTGATCGTGCTGGGCGGGTCCCTTTTGCGGCTTCCCACGGCTCCGCTGATGCTCCTTTCCGTGGCGGTGGCCGGCGCAGAGGGAATGATTTTCCAGGGCGCGGCGGCAGGGGACGTTTTTTCCGCCATGATCAGCGGATTTAAATTTGACATGGTCCACGTGGAAGGCTTCGATCCGGCGGCAGTGGTCCCGGAGCTGAATACGCTGCTTGTAAGGGGCGGGATGTCCAGCATGCAGAGCACGGTCCAGCTTTTGATGACGGCGCTTGTATTCGCCGGCATCCTCGTGGCCTCCGGAAGTATTGACGTACTGCTTGACAAGCTGTTAAAATGTGTGAAGAGTGTGGGAGGGCTGATTGCTTCGACCTTGTTCGCGACGGCGGGGCTGGCCTTTGCCTGCGGAGCGACCTATCTCACCATCATCCTCCCGGGAGAGCTTTTCCGGGATGCCTATAAAAAACGGGGGCTGGCGGCGGAAAACCTGTCCAGATCCCTGGAGGACGCCGGCACGGTGGTGATGCCTCTGGTTCCCTGGTCCACCAGCGGGGTGTTTATGTCCGCGACGCTGGGAGTGTCTGTCATGGCGTATCTGCCCTGGGCGTTCCTCTGTTATCTTTGCATTGTCTTCGCCCTGATCTATGGATTTACGGGCATCGGAATTAAAAAAATACCTGTGGAAGCAGAAGGACGGGAATCCGTCGGGGAGGGGGAGATGAGATGAGGAAGGCAGGAGAGATTTTGGCGGCGGCTTTTCGAGGTGAGCTTGAGGATCTGGCGTATACGGGCCATATTGTGGTTGTGGACAGAAACGGAACGGTTGTGCATTCCTGCGGAGACCCGGAACAGGTGGTGTTTGCCCGTTCCTCCGCAAAGCTTCTGCAGGCCCTTCCGGTCCTGGAAAGCGGGGCGGCGGATCACTACGGGATTACAGACCGGGAGCTGGCAGTGATCTGCTCTTCCCACAGCGGGGAGGATTATCATGTGGAAGCCGTGAAGGGGATTTTAAAAAAGGCGGGGCTGGACGAAGGCTTCCTGCAGTGCGGGACTCATTACCCCCTGTATGAGCCCCTGGCGGACGAGATGCGCAGGAAAGGGATCTGTCCGGTGCCGCTTCAGGAAATGTGTTCGGGCAAGCATGCGGGAATGCTGATCACCTCCGGATATCTGGGGGAGAGCCTGGAGGATTACTCTCAGCCGGAACATCCCCATCAGCGGCGGATTTTAAGGACCTTAAGCGAGATGTGCGAATATCCGGAGGAGAAAATCGGGATCGGGGTCGACGGCTGCGGCGTGCCGGTGCACGCCATGCCCATGTATCATTTTGCGCTGGGCTTTGCGAAGCTTGCAGATCCGAACGGGCTTGGAGATAAACGAAAAGCGGCGGCGGAGAGGATCGTCCGGTCCGTACAGGAATATCCCCTCCATATGTCCGGAACGGGCCGGCCGGACGCCAGGATCAACGGGCTGTCCGGAAAAAACGTGTTCAGCAAGTCCGGGGCGGACGGGTATTACGGGGCCGGGATCCTGGACAGGGGCCTGGGGATCGCCGTGAAGGTGGACTGCGGGCTGGGGCCCGTGCGGGACGCCGTGATCGTGGAGGTTTTGCGGCAGCTTGGGGAGATCCGGGAGGAGGAGCTTTTTTCCTTCCTGCCGGAACGGGAGATGAAGGTATACAATCACAGGAAGGAAGTTGTGGGACAGACGAAATGCTGCTTCTGTCTGTAGGCCCGCAGGGAGGATAAAATGGAGACAGAACAGAGACAGAAGAGGGAACGGAAGGGCATCGGGAGCGTTTATATCCTGATTGCCGGGATCCTGTGGGCCGCACAGGGGCTTTTTGTCCGGCGCCTTGGCGCATACGGCCTTGATGCGCTTCAGATCGTGGCCTTCCGTTTTCTGGTGGCGGCCCTGGGGTGCGGGCTGGTACTTCTGATTAAGGAGCCTTCCGGCCTTCGGGTTTCGCTCAGGGACCTTCCCCTGCTTTTTGCGATCGGGACGGGGAGCATGGCGGTCGTGTCCGTGACTTATTATGCGGCGCTTCAGATGATGGCCATGTCGGTGGCTTCCATTCTTATGTATACGTCCCCCATCTGGGTCATGCTGCTTTCTGTCCTGGTTTTCCACGAAAGGATCACGGGGAGAAAAACGGCGGCGCTGCTTCTTGCCTTCGGAGGCTGCATCCTGGTGTCCGGAGGGGGCGGGAAGGTTACGGTTCCGGGAATTCTTCTGGGACTGACCTCCGGTGTGTTTTACGGGCTGTACAGCATTTTGGGAAGGCTCGCTCTGGAAAAGCATCCGCCGCTTAAGATCACGACTTACGGATTTGCCTTTGCGGCGGCAGGGCTTTTGTGTTTGTCACGGCCCTGGGAAATGGTCCGGGTCGTGTCCCGGACGCAGGAGAAGCTTCCGCTGGTCCTTCTGATCCTGGGTCTTGGGATTTTTACGACCATCATGCCTTTTTTTCTGTATACGCTGGGGCTTAAGACGACGCAGGCCAGCAAGGCTTCGATTCTTGCCACGGTGGAGCCGATGATGGTGACCGTGTTCGGCGCCGTGTTTTACCGGGAAAGCCTGACGGCGGGAGCCGTTTTGGGGATCGGGGGGATCCTGGCGGCAGTGCTTTTGCTGAACCGGAAAACGGGAGGCTGACAGAAACTTTATAAAAGCGGCGGTATTTCCGCCGGCGGAGAATCCTGCTTCGGCAGGATTCTTTTTTCCGGGCCGTAACAAGGGCCCCTCCGCCTGTGAAAGTTCCGTGAATTTCTTCCGGAAAGTATGGAAATATGGGCGGCCTTCTGATAAAATGACAGGCAGGAAAACGGAAAGGCCGCCGTGTGCGGCGGAAGGCGGTGACGGAATGGAAAAACTGAAAATTCTTGTTGTGGACGACGAGGCCAGGATGCGGAAGCTGGTGAAGGACTTTCTTTCCAGAAAGGAGTTTGCCGTCCTGGAGGCAGGGGACGGGGAAGAGGCGGTCGATCTTTTTTTTGCGGATAAAGCCATCAGCCTGATCATCATGGACGTGATGATGCCGAATATGGACGGGTACGAGGCGGTCCGGACCATCCGCCGGTATTCCCAGGTGCCCATTATTATGCTGACGGCCAGAGGGGAGGAGCGGGACGAGCTTCTGGGCTTTGAGCTTGGAGTGGACGAATATATTTCCAAGCCCTTCAGCCCGAAAATCCTGGTGGCCAGGGTGGAGGCGATCTTAAGACGGAGCATGGCGGCGAAGACGGACAGCATCCAGGTGGGAGGGATCCTTCTTGACAAGGCCGCCCATCAGGTCCTTGTAGACGGGAAGCAGGTGGAGCTCAGCTTCAAGGAGTTTGAGCTTCTGACATATTTCGTGGAAAACCAGGGGCTGGCCCTTTCCAGGGAAAACATCCTGAACCATGTGTGGAATTATGATTATTTCGGAGATGCGAGGACCATTGACACCCATGTGAAAAAGCTCCGAAGCAAGCTTGGGAAGCAAGGCGAATGCATTAAGACCATCTGGGGGATGGGCTATAAGTTTGAGGTGGAACCGTAAATGAAGCATACCATCCGTTTTAAATACACCATGATCCTGGCGGGGGTCGTGGCCGTGGTCATCGGGGCCAGCTGGACCGCCATCAATCTGTGCCTGGAGCCTTATTATATGAGGGAAAAGCGCCGGACTCTTATACAGGCCAACGACGAGCTGGAGGCACGGCTTCTCGGAGACGGCACCGTGACGGAAGAGACGAAGCTCTATCTGCGGCGGATCAAGGAAAACTATAATATCGAAATCTTCCTGTGGGATTCCAGCCAGAGTGTGATCTATTCCTCCACGGCCGGAGACGTTTTAAAGGGCAGCAACAACCTGATCGACTATATCCTTGGGAGAAATCAGACTATGGGGCTGATGGAGGAGACGGAGAATTATGAGATCAACAAGGTCTATGACAGAACCTCCGGGGCCAGCTACATGGAGCTGTTTTCCTTTTTTGCGGGCGGGAGCTTTTCCCTTATGCGGGTACCCCTGCAGAGCATTCAGGAAACGGTGCGGATGGTGAACCAGTTCCATATTTACGTGGCCCTTTTCGTGGCGGCAGTGGGGGTTCTGGCCGTCTGGCGGCTGACCAAGAATATGACGGATCCCATCCTTCATCTGTCGTCGCTGGCGGAACGGATGGCGAAGCTGGATTTCACGGCCAGGTACGAGGGAAGGGACAATCGGGAGATCGCCATGCTGGGAGAGAGCATGAACTATATGTCGGCCCGGCTGGAGCAGACCATCCTGGAGCTTAAGGCGGCGAATCTGGAGCTTAAGCGGGACATCGAGCAGAAGACAAGGATCGACGAGATGCGCAGGGAGTTTCTGGCCAATGTCTCCCATGAGCTGAAGACGCCCATCGCCCTGGTGCAGGGGTATGCGGAGGGTTTAAAGGAGGGGATCAGCGACGATCCGGAGACCATGGAATGGTACTGTGACGTGATCATGGACGAGGCTTCCAAAATGAACCTGATGGTGAAGAAGCTTCTGACGTTAAATCAGATCGAGGCCGGCAGGGAGCAGATTTCCATGGAGCATTTTGACCTGGTTCCCGTTATTGAGGGAGTGCTTAATTCCTATAAGCTGCCCATTGAGCAGCAGAAGGCGGAGCTGTTTTTGAAGAGCCCGGAAAGCCTTTATGTCTGGGCCGACGAATATATGGCGGAGGAGGTTATCCGCAATTATGTGGGGAATGCGTTAAATCATCTGGACGGAGAAAAAAAGATCTTTGTTTCTGTGGAGAAACGGGGTGACAAGGCATATATTCAGGTGAGGAACACCGGCGCCCCCATCCCGGAGGCGGATCTTGGGCGCATCTGGGAGAAGTTTTACAAGGTGGACAAGGCCAGGACCAGAGAATACGGGGGGAGCGGTATCGGCCTGTCCATTGTGAGGGCGGTCATGGAGTCCCATAACTGCGCCTACGGGGTGAAAAACGAGGAGGACGGGGTGAGCTTTTTCTGTGAGTTTGACTGTAAATGAACGGGGAAAGACCCTTCTGTTCCATCCCGTGGTTGCCACGGGGCGGCAGGGTATGGTATACTGGATAATAATGTCTCCGTTTCCGGTCCGGGAGCGGGGAAGAGTGCGGAGAATGCGATATGGGTTTATGGATTGCGGGAGCTGTCCTGGCGGTTTTCGCCGTCACGGTTCTGGCCTGTTCCCGGTACGAGAGGAATCACGTAGCGGTCCGGGAATATGAGGTGGTATCCCCGGCGGTGGGGGAGGCCTTTGACGGGTATACCATGGTGGTGCTGGCGGACCTCCACGACAACGGGGCCGGAAAGCGGAACAACCGGATGATGGCTTCCATCCGCCGGATCCATCCGGACGCCGTTATGGTGGCGGGGGACATGGTGATGGCGAGAAAGGGCGTGTGCCGGTACGGGGAATGCGTCCGTCTCCTGAAGCGGCTGGCCTTCCGGTATCCGGTCTATTACGGGCTTGGGAACCATGAGGACCGGATGGGGAAGGATGCGGCCTACGGCTCTTCTTACCGGGAATGGTATCAGGAGATGATGCGGGCCGGGGTGACGGTCCTTGACAATCTTTCTCTGACCATCCGGGAGCGTCGGGACGCCCTGACCATTACAGGGTTAAACCTGGATAAGACTCATTATCAAAAATTCAAGAAGGCACCCATGGAGCCCGGCCTTCTGGAGCGGACTCTGGGGGTGGCGGGTCGGGATGAGTATCATATCCTGCTGGCCCATTCTCCGGCCTATTTTGAGGAATATGCGGCCTGGGGGGCCGACCTTACCTTAAGTGGCCACTACCACGGCGGGACCATAAGGTTGCCGATTCTGGGCGGCGTCATGGCGCCCAGCTATGAGTTGTTCCCCAAGTGGAGCAGGGGGATGTTCCGCCTGGGGGAAAAGACCATGATCGTCAGCGGTGGCCTGGGGACCCATTCCGTCAATTTCCGCCTGGGAAACCAGTCAGAGGTTCTGGTGGTGAGGCTCCGGCGGAGAGGATAGAGTTTGAGTGAAGGAGAACTTGGTACATGCAGTCTGTGCTTTCGGTGAAGCTTCCGGTGTTCGAGGGGCCTCTGGATCTGCTTCTGCACCTGATCGACAAGAACAAAGTAAATATTTATGACATTCCCATTGCACAGATTACGAACCAGTATATGGAGTATGTGCAGGCCATGGACAAGGAGGATTTGGACGTGGTCAGCGACTTTCTGGTGATGGCGGCGACTCTTTTGGACATCAAGTCCCGGATGCTCCTTCCGGCAGAGCCGGGGGAGGACGGTGAGGAGGAGGATCCCAGGCAGGAGCTGGTGGAACGGCTGCTGGAATATAAAATGTACAAGTACATGGCCAGGGAGCTTAAGGATCGGCAGGTGGATGCCCAAAAGTCGTTTTTCAAGCCGGAGACCATTCCGGAGGAGGTGGCGAGGTATCGGCCGCCGGTGGACACCCGGGAGCTCCTCTCGGGGCTTACGCTGGTGAAGCTAAACGACATTTTCCAGGCGGTGCTGCGGCGGCAGGAGGACAAGATCGACCCGGTCCGTTCCAAATTTGGGAAGATCGAGAGGGAGCCCTTCCGGGTGTCGGACAAGATCATGGAGATCGTCCATGCGGCGGCAAAAGGGGGGCGCATGAGCTTCAGCGGCCTATTGAAGGCCCAGACCGGGCGGGTGGAGCTGGTGGTCACCTTTCTGGCCGTGCTGGAACTTATGAAGATGGGCAGCGTGACGCTCACGGACGCCGGGGAGGACTTGATTCTGGAGGCGTCGAAGGAGCTTAAGGTCAACCCGGAGCGGACTGTGGAGGAGATCGCCCTGAGTATTGACGCATAGGGGCATGTGCAGAGAAACGGATACGCATGGAGAAGCTGTTGCGGAGGAGTTCCTGCGCAGGAAAAAGCAGAGGTATGGAGAGTGCGGGAAGAGATGGAAATCAGAGAAGCGAAGACGATTCTGGAGGCGGTGCTCTTTGCAATGGGCGGTTCTGTGGAGCTTAAGTCCCTGGCGGAGGCCGTCGGGCAGGACGAGGTGACCACGGGGAAGCTGGTGCGGAGCCTGGCAGACGATTATGACGCCGAAGGCCGGGGCATGCGGATTATCGAGCTGGAGCACGCCTTCCAGATGTGCACCCGGCCGGAATACTACGAGAATCTGATCCGGGTGACGGCCCAGCCGAGGAAATACGTGCTGACGGAGGTGCTGTTGGAGACTCTGTCCATTGTCGCCTACAAACAGCCGGTGACCAAGCCGGAGATCGAGAAGATCCGGGGGGTCAAATCGGACCATGCGGTCAACAAGCTGATCGAGTACGGGCTGGTGGAGGAGGTGGGCCGTTTAAACGTGCCGGGCAGACCCCTTCTTTTTGGGACGACGGAGGAATTTCTGCGGAGCTTTGGAGTTTCTTCGCTGGAAGAACTTCCGGATGCGTCGCCGGAGCAGATGGAGGAATTTAAGGCGGAGGCAGAGGAGGAAGTACAGCTTACGCTGGATGTATGACAGGATATATAAGACGGGAAGGAGAGGATTTGTGATGAAGAAGATTGGTTTTATCGGCTGCGGGAACATGGCGAAAGCCATGATCGGCGGTATCGTGGGGGAGAAGCTGATGGCGCCGGAGGAGATCCTTGCCTCCAACAGGAGCAGGGGGGCGCTGGACTATGCGAAGGAGACCTGGGGAATCTCGATCACCGGTGACAACAGGCAGGTGGCCAAGGAGGCGGAGATCGTGGTGCTGGCCGTGAAGCCCCAGTTTTGCAGTCAGGTCATCCATGAAATTCGGGAGGATGTGGGGGAAGATCAGATCATTATGAGTATCGCTCCCGGAAAGACTCTTAAGTGGCTTGAAGAGCAGTTTGGGCGGAAGCTCAAGTTCGTCCGCTGCAATCCCAACACGCCGGCCCTGGTGGGGGAGGGGATCACCTCCGTGTCGCCGGGGGACCTGGTGACGGAGGACGAGCTTTCTCGGGTCATGAAGATACTGGAAAGCTTCGGACGAGCCTCGGTGGTGCCGGAGACCATGAGCGAGGCGGTGATCGCCGTCAGCGGAAGTGCGCCGGCCTATGTGTTCATGTTCATGGAGGCCATGGCCGACGGGGCGGTGTCCCTGGGGATGCCCAGGAAGCAGGCCTATGAATTTGCCTCCCAGGCGGTCCTGGGGGCGGCGAAGATGGTGCAGGAGACCGGCCTTCATCCCGGGGAACTCAAGGATATGGTCTGTTCTCCCGGCGGAACTACCATTCAGGCGGTGCGTGTCCTGGAAGAGCGGGGCATGAGGAGCGCCATCATCGAGGCCATGACGGCCTGCGCCGACAAGGCGAGGGGCATGTGACCATGTTATGATACAGGCGAAAGCCGGAAAGGAGTATAGATATGAAACAGGTAACGGAGATGACAAGGGAGGAACTTCTCGGGCTCAGGGAAGAAGTTCAGAAGCAGTACGAGGAGTTCAAGGCCCAGGGCCTTAAGCTTGACATGTCCAGGGGCAAGCCGGCGGCGGCCCAGCTGGACCTGACCAACGGGCTGTTTTCCGCCTTGGACGACTACCACACGGAGTCGGGCCTTGATGCGAGAAACTACGGGGTGCTGGACGGCATTCCGGAGGCGAAGAAACTGTTTTCCGACCTTCTCGGCATTCCTACGGAGAAGATCATCGTGGGGGGAAGCTCCAGCCTGAACCTGATGTATGACGCACTGACCAGGCTGATGCTTTTCGGGACCCAGGGGGAAAAGCCCTGGAAGGACGTTCCGGGGATCAAGTGGCTCTGTCCCAGCCCCGGCTATGACCGGCATTTTGCGGTGACCCAGGATATGGGCATCGAGATGATCCCGGTCCCCATGCGGGCGGACGGCCCGGACATGGACGTGGTGGAAAAGCTGGTGGCGGAGGATGAGACC
>CATJIW010000176.1 GCA_949740745.1 uncultured Lachnospiraceae bacterium
CCTCGTACTTTCCGGACAGCAGCCTTCTCATCCCCATCCGGATGGTCATGGAATCGTCAACTATAAGAATCTTCTGCATCGGCGCCTTATCCCTGTCCCGAAGATACTTCTCCACCTCCTGCACGGCGTTATCCGCCGCCAGAGCCGTCCCGATGCCGTTCTGGAGCAGATGCGGCGCAAACATGCAGTAAGCGAAATACCCCGCATTGGTGTCAAACAAAAGGCTCACCTGCGGTTTCTTGTCCCCAAACACCTCCTGGAACTGCTCATAGGTCAGAAGATTTTCCTCCTCCAGCTCATAGGACTCCGCCGAGGGAAAATGCTCCATGACCCGCCATACGAACTGGCTCGCCGTGTACCTCGCCGCATTGAGCAGCATCACGTTCAGCTTATTCGACCGGACTCCCATAATTTTTCCCACCGTGCTGACCAGAATCTTCTCTTCAAACACCAGGATGATCTCCCATTTCTTATCATCCTCTTCCCTGCCGTAGACCAGGCGGTAATAAACCCCTTTTCCAAACCGTTCTCCGCCGTAGGCTTCGCTGATCACCTGTGCCTTTAACTGGAACATATCAAAAAGCATTTTGCCGATCACCCGCTTAAGGGCCGAAAGCTCCTCTTCCGGCAGAAGATCCACCCACTTGCCCTGGCCCGTTCCGGTAATGGCCCGATCCTCCGTCAGGGTGTGGCCGATCAGCCAGCCTGCGCAGACTGCCAGAAAATGGTCGACCGCATCCGGAGAATAGCCCTCCCGGACCAGCTCCTGCTCCAGCGCCGGGAGCGTGTTCTCCCTGAATCCCCTATGTATGCGCCGGTGCATTTTCAGATCTTTATAGGCCGTCAGCTCCATATACTTCTCTTCATCTTCAAAATGCTGCATCGCATGCTCTTTAAAATACTTGATTCCCTCCTGGCATGCCTTCTTACTCTTCCTTTCCTCTTCTCCGAGAGCAAAAAGCTTGTTGATAATCTTACAAAGCCTCCGGTGTTCCTCGTCAATGATCTTTACACCAATATTAAATTCTTCCTTCCACTCCAGTTGATTATCCATGTCAGACTCCTTAGTTTCCATATATTTGGACGATTTTTCCATCCGATAATAATTACTATATCATAGAATCAGGAAAATACAACTACCATTCGACCGAAAAACAAATGACAAAAATAATATATTAAAAAACGAAGGATCCGGCAGCAGATCCTCCGCTTCACATTTACAGGCCCTGTAAAAAGCCTCTACAGATGCTTCGGGAAATTCCCCGAAATCTGACATCCCTCGTTCAGCACCAGGAAGGCATGAGGGTCCGTTTCCTTCACCATCCTCCGAAGGATCGCCGCCTCGTATTTGGAAAGCACCGAATAGACGATCACCGTATCCTTTTCCGTGTAGCCTCCCACGCCGTTCCACAGGGTGGCGCTGCGGTTAAACTCCCGGATGATCATTTCCCGGATGGCGTTCCCGCCGTTCCTCGTAAAGATCATGACCTGCACGTTAATGCTCTGGCTGTATGCCTTATCCACCACGAAGGACAAAAAGACCGCATAAATAATACAGTAAATCGCCACGGACACGTCAAACAGCAGGATGCAGATCCCGTAAATGATCCCGTTGATCACAAGGGAAAGCTTCCCCACGCTGATGTTTTTCCCCTTCTTTGCCAGATAAACTCCCAGAATGTCCAGACCGCCGCTGCTGCCTCCGGCCTGCAGGGTGATCCCGGTGCCGGCTCCGCAGATAATGCCTCCGATCAGGGCGCAGGTAAGAGGCTCCTCAATGATGGGCACCTGCGGCACCGGAATGACGCTCATGAAAAAGGTCACAAAGACCACATTGAGCCCCGTCTTAATCAGGAACCGCTTCCCGATGCTTCTCATGGCCATGATGAAAAGCGGTACATTCAGAATAGAATACAGCACCGCACTTAAATTAAAGCCGCCCAGATTCACATGAAGCTTCTCCACCAGGACACTCTGGATGATCTGGCTGATTCCCATGACGCCCCCTGCATAAAAACCCATGGACGCCACAAAGGCATTCATCCCCACCGAATAAATAAAAGCTCCCGCCACGCAGAGAACGTACTTGGTCCACTGCGTCTTCTGTATATACCGCTCCATCTGTTCCATAATCTCTTCCTCATTACCCTCAAAAATCAATAATAACCTCTCTCTTGTATCTCAAATTCCCCCTTTTGTCAATACTTTTCCCAAAATTTAATTATTTAGCCAATTTCCCGTCTTTCATCACGCAGACCCCGTCCACGATACAGGTGGGGCACTTCATAATCAGGTCGATATGCACCGGGGTATCACAGGCGCCGCCGTAAGACAGGTTGTTCCCGATGCCGATATGCATGGTACCGAGAACCCCCTCGTCCTCCAGCATGCGGCCGCTTAAACGCCCGGCCGGGTTAAGGCCGAAGCCCACCTCCGCCGCCAGATACACCCGCTTATCATTAAAAGAAGCCAGCGTCTCCCGGAGGAGATCCGCCTCCTCTCCTCCCTCGATCGAAGTGACATACCCTTTCTCCACCCTCAGGGTAACGGGATGGGCCAGCACGCCCAGCCCCGGAAGCGGGATGCTTCCGTCAATGACCAGCGTCCCTTCCGCAGAATCGTCAGCCGGGCCCACGGCGCATTCCGCATCCGGCGGAGAGGACGCTTCCCCCTTCTCCCTGGAAACGCCGTAGCCCGTATCCGCATGGCGTCCTTCGATAGACGTATGAAAGTCGGTTCCCGCAGGCGTCGTAATCGAAAGCTCCTTTCCCACGATCCGCCCCTTCAGATCGTCCACGATCCTCCGGACCTCGTCCCAGTCCGTGAACAGACATCCCTCCTCCAGCATCTCCATGGAATAATCCGCCATGTTCACAAAACGGGCGCCGGCCCCGCAGGCCGCAATCCTGGCTTCGCTGTTATATAAAGAAAAGGTCGTCGCCGAAAACACCACGTCCGACTCCCTCATGGCCGCCGAGACGGCCGCCGCAGGAGCTTCTCCGTGAGCCGTGCGGTCCGGCATGCAGACAAGGACCGCATCCGTAAACTCCGCCGCACAGGCGTACATGGCCTCGCCGATCTTCTTACTTGTATGGTCCGTAATCACAAGGACCCGTTCCCCCTTTTTTACCTCTCCGCAGGTATGGAGCAGGATCTCACAGCCCCTTCTTGCTTTTTCGCTCATCAATATCCTCCTTGCCTTCTGCTTCTCTTTCTGCTTCTGTCCGCCCCGAAAGCGCCGGACAATTTGTAGACTGCAGATTGTATGTAATATTGCCTCCATAAAAAACCATTAGTAAATCAACAAATACCTGCGACTGATCTGCTAATGGCTTTTCTTCTTCTTATTTTTTCTGATTCACCCGGCCGGCCCCCGTCAGGCGCCTCGCACTGTTTTCCACGTGCTGCTTTACCACCCGGTAGACAAGCTCCGGATTCCTCTTTTCCAGGGCGCAGGCAATATCCATGTGCTCCCTGGTGGCCGCCTCCACCACGGAGGCCTGCGCATCCTCGTTGTCATACTCCACCGCCCAGCGGATTCTGAGGGAATGGGCCTTCATATTTTCCAGCGTGTTCTTTAAAAACCGGTTTTCCAGATAGTCCCCCAGCATCTGATGAAGCTCCAGATCCGACTCCATGTACCGGGAAAGATCCCCCGGATGCTCCAGCACCGTCAGAAGCTTCCCCTTCACCTCCGCAATCTTTTCCGGGGGGACCAGCTCTGCGGAAAGCCTGGCGGCATAAGGCTCTAGAAGCGCCCGCATCTCCCAGATATAATAGAGGTCCTCCTTCACGACCTCCGCCACGATGGCCCCCTTTCTGGGAACGATCGTCGTAAAGCCGTCCCGCTCCAGCATGTTGAGCGCCTCCCGGATCGGCGCCCGGCTGATGTTCATCTCCGCAGACAGATCCTCTTCCCGCAGCCGGAATCCCGGTTTTAACTCTCCGTCTATGATCCTCTGCTTCAGGCTGTCATAAGCAAGCTGCTTTAAAGACGGCATGGAACCAAAATCTGTTCCTGGCATTTCCCTCCCCCTCCTGTCAATGACTTTCTATACTATTTGTATCACGAATTGTCAGAATTGTCAAAGAGCAGGAGGGAAATAAGGACAGGATTATTTTGCCTTTCCGGCCAGCTTCGCCTTCTTCCGTTTCTTTCTCAGAGTCTTATCCGAAAGCATGTCCCACTGGGCCGACAGCATCCTTTTGATCTCCCCCGGCTTTTTCCCGAAAAGAGACACGATGCCGTCCGGCAGGAAGGCCAGGGTCAGAATCACGATCACGCCGTAAAGGATCATCCGAAGCTGGTCGGTGGAACGAAGCAGCTCTGGCAGGAAGGTTAAGATCACCGCGCCGATAATTCCCCCCTCCAGACTGGAAAGCCCTCCCACAATGGCCATGGAGACTAAGATCAGGGAAGGCTGCCACCGGAACTGCTCCGGGCTTAAGTAGCCGATAAAGGGACCGTAGAGGACCCCTGCCAGGCCGGCGACGGAGGTGGCGATCACAAAGGCGATCATCTTATATTTCCTCGTATTGATCCCGATGGACTGGGCCGCCTCTTCCGATTCCCGGATGGAAATAAAGAACCGGCCGAACTTCACCCTCACAATCCGCCGCAGGGCAAAATACACCAGCGCCAGAATAGCCAGGCAGAGGAAAAAATACGGCTGAAGCCCGGTAAAGTCCAGGGGCCCGATCCTGGGGGCCCGGATCCCGGAGATCCCGAAGGGGCCGTTGGTCAGCCATTCCAGATTTAAAAGGAGCACGTAGATAATCTCTCCGAAGGTCTGCGTCACCAGGGCCAGATAAGAGCCCCCCTTCAGCTTCAGCGTCGGAATGGAAAGCACCCATCCGAAGGCGCCGGAAATCACCATGGCCGCAGGGATGGTCAGCCAGAAGCTAAGGCCCGCCCTGGTCATAAGAATGGCCGAGGCATAGGCGCCGATCCCCAGGAAGGCCGACTGGCCCAGATGGAGCTGCTTCGCATAGCCGGAAATGATTACGATTCCCGTCACGGCAATGGCATTGATCAGGGCGTTGATGCCGACGAACACAAAATAGCTGTTAAACGAAAGATATACCACCAGCGCCAGCAGAACCGCCGCCGCCAACTGTTTTCTGTAGGTTTTGATCACATTCATCGTCCTTCCTCCCTGCTCAGTGCTTGGTCTTCACCCGGCGGAAAATCCCGTAAGGGAAGAACGCCAGGACCACGATGCCGGCCACGTACACGATCATGTCCTTATAAGCAGAAGCAATATAGGTGGCGGCCAGGGTTTCCGTAAGGCCCACCAGGATGCCGCCCACCACTGCTCCCACGAAGTTTCCGAGACCGCCCACCACTGCCGAGATAAAGGTCTTTAAAGCAAGGGAAGACCCAAGCTCGATGGTAACGGAATAAAGAGGCGACACCAGCATGCCGGCGATGCCGCCGAGGGCCGCCGTAATGGCGAAGGTGGCGGCCCTGGTGTGGAACACCCGGATTCCCATCAGGCTGGCGGTGGAGGGATCCTCCGAAGCCAGCCTGAGAGAAAGGCCGAACTTTGTCTTTGAGAAAAAAAGCTGAAGCGCCACCAGGAATACGACGGCTATGACAAAGATACACACGTTGTTAAAGGGAACCGACACCCCTCCCAGATTTAACCTGACCGCCGGAAACACGTTGGTCAGCGCCCTTGGCTGGGGCCCGAATACCAGCAGGCAGACGTTGCTTACCACCGTGGACAGAGAGATCGAAACCAGCATAAAGGTAAGCGCCGACGCATTGCGGAACCGTTTAAACAGCACCTTTTCCAATACAAATCCGTAGAACAGCATAAACAGGATCACGACCGGCATCGCCGCCAGGAACGGAATGTCCAGGCTGACGACGACCGTATAGATCACAAAGGCCCCGATGGTGATCGTGTTGGAATGCGAAAAATTCAGATAGCCCAGAGCCTTGAATACCATGGTAAAGCCCAGTGCGGCCAAACCGTAAATCATGCCAATCGTAATTCCATTGACAATCTGTAAACCCAAAAGTCCCATTTTCTCACCTCATCCTTGTTCTGAAATCCCTGCCCCGGCAGGCGCTGCGGTTTACAGAGGCTTCACAAGCTCTCCGTAGAGATCCGGCCGCCTGTCTCTGAATACCGGCATCTGCGCCCGCTCCGTAAGGAGCATGGCCCGCGAAAGCTCCCCGTAAAGGATCGTCTCCTCCTCCCCGGCTGCAACAGTCAGTTCCCCCAGAGGATCTGCGATGGCGCTGTGCCCGAAAAATTCCATTCCGCTGTTTTCGCCGATGCGGTTGCAGGAAATGACATACATCCGGTTCTCAAAAGCCCTGGCCGAAGTCAGACGGTGAAGCATTTCCGGCTGGTTGGAAAACCGGGGCATGTTCCACAGCATCACCAGCATTTCCGCTCCCTTAAGGGCATAGGTCCTGGTAAGCTCCGCAAACTGGTTGTCGTAGCAGATGCCCACTCCGATAACGCCGATATCCGTATGGAATACGTCATTGGTGTTTGCCGGGATAAAATAATGCTTCTCGTACCCCGGTATATGTACCTTCCGGTGTACGCCGGCCACCTTTCCCGCAGGATCCACCAGCACCGCCGAATTATACAGGGCGGCCGGGATCTGCGGATGGGCCTCCGTCATGCCGGAAATAACATACACGTCATATTGCCTGGCGAATTCGCCGAGAGCCTCCGTAAATTCTCCTGGAATCCTTTCCGCCCCCGTCACGTACCTATGGCCGAACTCCTTGTTCCTCTCCCGGATATAGCCGATGCTGCATAGCTCCGGAAACACCACCAGGTCGGCGTTTTTTTCTTCCTTCGCCTTCTTTATGGCCGCTTCCATGTACTTTAAATTCGCTGCCTCGTCAAAAAGTGCAATGTCCATCTGGACTGCCGCCACAGTCACATTTTCCTTCATCATCTTTTCTCCTTTCATATCCGGTCAGTTGGTGGACGCAGAATCCAGATATTCCCAGGTGTCCCCCTCCGCCGCCTGGACGATCATCACGTCGCCGATGTATTCGCCGGTGGCCGGGTCAATGGAAATATTCCCCTGCATCCCGTCATAATCCTTCGTATTGCGGATGGCTTCCTGGACCTTGTCCGCATCGGTGGAGCCTGCCGTCTTAATGGCATTTAACAGGATCATCATGGCATCATAGGCCCTGGCCGAGTTCTGGGAAGGCTCCTCGCCGAATTTCTCCTTATAGCGCTTTACGAAATCCTGCACCTTCGGATCGGTGCTGGCCGAAGTGAAGGGCACGGAATTGATACATCCCACATAAGCGCCGTCAGACAGGGAAAAGGTATCTCCGTGAATGGTTCCCGTACCGCTGTAGAACTGGACGTCCCAGTCAAGGCCCCTGGCCTGCTTCATGATCAGGGCGCCTGGCGTGTACTGGCACCAGATGAACAGGCAGTCGACGTTCTCGTTCTTCAGCTTGCTTAACTGCGTCGTCATGTCCTTATCCTCGTTGGCAAAGGATTCGGAAACCACCTCAAGCCCCTTCGCCTCGGCCGCCGCAGAAATGGCGTTTAAGCCGCCCTGGCCGAAGTCGTCGTTGCAGTATATGACGCCGATCTTTTTCGGGCTCCCCGCGGCGGTGATATAGTTGATAAGCGCAGAACACTGCAGACCGTCGCCGGGGAAGGAACGGGAAATCCATTCGCACCCGGAGGTCAGCACCGTTTCTGCGGAAGAGCCGGGAGTGATCATGGGAATCTTGTACTTATTGATTACCTCCAGATCCGCCAGCGTGCAGGCGCTGTTGTGGGCGCCGATAACCGCCACTACCTTGTCCTGGTTAATCAGCTTCGTGACGGCCGAGGCAGACTGAGAAGCGGAAGAAGCGTCGTCCTCCGAATACAGCTCCACCTTCTTTCCGTCGATCCCGCCGGCCGCATTAAAATCCTCGACGGCAAGCTGCTTGCCCTCCAGCTCGTCCGTCCCGCCGTTGGAACTGTCCCCGGTCAGCGGTCCCACCGCCCCGATACGGATCACGTCATCCTTCTTAGAACCGCAGCCTCCGATCACGGATGCGCCCATCATCAGGGCCAATGCCAGACATCCTGCTTTTTTCCACGTCTTCATACCTGTTCCTCCTGTTCTTTCTATATTTTTTCTATACCGCAAGCCTCCGGTTCCCCGAAAAGCCGACAGCCGGTTTTATGCGCCCAGGTACTTTTTCTGTACCTCGTCGCTGGCTAAAAGCTCCTTCCCCGTCCCCTCCATGGTCAAATGCCCCACCTCAAGGACATAGGCGTAATCGGCGATGCCGAGGGCCATCTCCGAATTCTGCTCCACGATAACGGAAGGAAGCTGCTTTTCTTCATAAATCTTAACCACCGTGTCAAACACAAAGTCGATCAAATTGGGGGCCAGTCCCATGGACGGCTCGTCCAGCAAAAGAAGCTTCGGGTCGGACATAAGCGCCCTCCCGATAGCCAGCATCTGCTGCTCCCCTCCGGACAGGGTCCCCGCAAGCTGCCTGCGCCGCTCGGAAAGCCTGGGGAAGAATTCATAAACCATCTCCACGTTTTCCTGGACCCTGGCCTTGTCCTTCATAATATAGGCTCCGGCCAGAAGATTCTCATAAACGGAAACGCTCTTAAAGATCTTCCTTCCCTCCGGGCACACGGAGATTCCCGTCTTTATGATCTCATGGGGCTCCAGGTCCGTGGTCTCCACCCCCTCGAACACCACCCGCCCCGACGAAGCGGGAACCAGGCCGGAAAGCACGTTGATCAGAGAAGACTTTCCCGCGCCGTTGGCCCCGATGATCGCATAGATCCCTTTTTTCTCAATGTGGATGTTCACTTCATGGAGGGCCTGGATCACACCGTAATGACAGCTGAGATTCTCAATGCGCAACATGTCTTATTTCCCCCTTTTCCTGCCAAGATAAATGCTGATGACGTCCTCGTTGTTCTGTATTTCCGAAGGGATTCCCTCCGCAATGACCTTTCCGTAATTGAGCACCGTCAGGCTGTCGCAGAGAGACATCACAAATTTCATGTGATGCTCGATCAGGAGAATGGTTTTTCCGCTCTCTCTGAGCTTATGTACCAGCTTTGCCGCCTCGTCGCTCTCCTGCTCGTTCATGCCCGCCACCGGCTCATCCAAAAGAAGGAGTTTCGGATCCGTCGCAAGAGCCCTGGCGATCTCCAGGAGCCTCTGCTGCCCGTAGGGAAGGCTCGTCGCCCTGACATCCTCTTTTCCGCCCAGGCCCACAAAGGAAAGAAGCTCTCTCGCCTTGTCGTAACACTCCTTTTCCTGGGCCTTCAGGGCCTTCGTCTGAAAAATGGCAGAGCCCAGGTTCACCGTCTGGTGGGTGCAGGCCGCAGTCATCACGTTTTCCAGCGCGCTCATTTCCGAAAACAGATTGATGTTCTGGAAGGTCCGGCACAGCCCGGCCTTCGCAACTGCGTTTGGCGTCCTCCCGGAAATCACCTGGCCGTCCATCTCCACGGTACCCTTCGTCGGAGCATAAAATCCGGTGATCACGTTGATAAGCGTCGTCTTTCCCGAACCGTTCGGTCCGATCAGGCCCCTGATCTCCCCGTCCTTCACCGTCATATTGACTCCGTCCAGAGCCACCAGCCCTCCGAAGTGCATGGCTACTTGATTCACAGATAACATCCTGATCCCTCCCTGTTCCCAAATAATCTTGTTGATTGTAGATTGTATACAATATATCCACTTGTTATATATAATCCTAACATACCGTCCTCTGATTTGTCAATAAATTTATGCAGTTTTGCCAAATCCTGTAATTTTCTTCTGCACATACGGCAAAAAGACGCCATCTTCTTCCGAAAACAGCGCCTTTGCCGGACTGTTGCTCAGAACAGTCCCTTTTTATATCTTTGTCAACTCTATTTCCGGCCCTTAACTCCGGCCGGCATGCGCAGGCATTAACGCACCGCTTCCAGCGCCTGCTCGATATCTGCAATAATATCCGACACGTTCTCGATGCCCACGGAAAAACGGATCAGGTCCGGCTTCACCCCCGCCTCAATAAGCTGCTCGTCAGAGAGCTGGCGGTGGGTATGGCTGGCCGGATGAAGCACCGAAGTCCTGGCGTCGGCCACATGAGTCACGATGGCAGCCAGCTTCAGGCTGTCCATAAATTTAATGGACCGCTCTCTTCCGCCCTTTAAGCCGAAGGCAATGACGCCGCAGGTGCCGCCCGGCATATATTTCTTCACCCTTTCGTAATAAGGGCTGCTCTTTAATCCCGGATAATTGACCCACGCCACGTCCTCGTTTGACTCCAGGTATTCCGCCACCTTAAGGGCGTTCTCGCAGTGGCGGGGCACCCGCAGATGGAGCGTCTCCAGTCCCACGTTCAAAAGAAACGCATTCTGAGGGGACTGGATCGCGCCCAAATCCCGCATCAGCTGGGCCGTGGCCTTGGTGATATAGGCCTTCTTCCCGAAGGCTTCCGCATAAATCAGGCCATGGTAAGATTCGTCCGGCGTGGTCAGGCCGGGGAATTTCTCCTTGTGGGCCATCCAGTCAAAATTACCGCTGTCCACGATGCACCCGCCCACGCTCATGGCATGGCCGTCCATGTATTTCGTAGTAGAATGAGTCACGATGTCGGCGCCGAAGGCAAAGGGCCGGCAATTGATGGGCGTCGCAAAGGTATTGTCCAGAATCAGCGGCACGCCGTGGGCATGGGCCGCCTTTGCAAACTTCTCAATATCCAGAACCACCAGGGACGGATTGGAGATCGTCTCCCCGAACACGGCCTTCGTGTTGGGCCTGAATTCCTTCTCCAGATCCTCCGGTGAAATCTCAGGATCCACCAGGGTAAACTCGATGCCCAGCTTCTTAAGAGTCACCGTGAACAGATTCGAGGACCCCCCGTAAATGGTGGCGGAGCTGATCACATGGTCCCCGGCAGAGGCCAGGTTGAAAATGGCATAAAAGGTAGCCGCCTGGCCGGAAGAGGTCAGCATGGCCGCTGCCCCGCCCTCCAGCTCGCAGATCTTCTGAGCCACCGCGTCATTGGTGGGATTCTGAAGCCTCGTGTAAAAATAGCCCTCGTCCTCCAGATCAAAAAGCCTCGCCATCTGCTCGCTGGTGTCATATTTAAACGTCGTGCTCTGATATACGGGAAGCACCCTGGGCTCCCCCTTCCCCGGCTTCCATCCGCCCTGAATGCAGATGGTCTCCGGCCTGTACTGCTGTTCCATGTAGCTCATTCTCCTTTCTTCTCGTCAAACTATCAGATAATTGCGAAACTCGGGATGTTCCGGCAGTATGTCCATCCAAAGCCTGCTGCGCCCGGCGTTCCGACAGGCCCAGAACCGCAGAAGACGCTCGGGAAAGAGTCCCTCCCGCCTTCCCTGGTCCTCCCTCCACGGCGCAGAGGACTTTTCCAGGAAATACTGCCGGATTCTTCGATGAATCCTGGAGTTTCGCAAACACCCGCGTCAATCTATTAAGCAATTGCAAAACTCGTAATGGCCGGGATGTTCCGGCAGTATGTCCGTCCAATGCCTGCTGCGCCAAACGTTCCGGCAGGCACAGGACCGCAGAAGACTCTCGGGACAGAGTCCCCCCGCCTTCTCTGGTCCTCCCTCCACGGCGCAGAGGGCTTTTCCAGGAAATACTGCCGGATTTTTCGATGAATCCTGGAGTTTCGCAAACACCTGCGTCAATCTATTAAGCAATTGCAAAATTTACACCTGCAGGACAGATTCTGACACTTGTTCCAGGAAAAGCCCTCTGCGCCATGGAAATGAGACCATGGAAAACGGGAGGGCTGATGCCCGGCCGTTTTCTGCGTTTATGGGCTCATTGGAATGTCCGGCGCAGCAGGCTTTAGATGGAACCAGTGTCAGAATCCCCCCCGGCAGCTTATTATCCAGACTCACAGGCAGGCCCGGTAAATATTCACCACGTCCTCTTCAAAAAGAGGCACGTAAGCCTGCGTGTCCAGATCGGCATAGGGCACCGCCGCCCTCGCCATGGCCTCAAAATCCGAATCTCCGATCCCAAGCTCCGAAAGCCGGGAAGGAAGGCCGCAGTCCAGGAAAAACTGCTCCGTGGCGTCGATGCCCAGGCTGGCCAGGGCGAACCGGTCCGTCTCCCTGGGAAAGCCCCAGACATTGACGGCATAATCCGCAAATTTATCCACCGTGTCCTCCGACAGAATATACCGCATCCAGGCCGGCGTGACAATGGCGAGGGCCGCCCCGTGGGTGATGTCATAATAAGCCCCAAGCTGGTGCCCCATGGCATGGCAGGACCATTTCCCCGCCTTGCCGCAGCCGCACAGGCCGTTTAACGCCATGCTGGCCGCCCACATAATGTTGGCCCTGGCCGAATAGTTCTCCGGCTCCGTGAGGGCCACCGGCCCCCATTTGATACAGGTCTTAAGAATTCCCTCAGCAAACTTATCCTGGACATAGGCGTCCTCAGTCCGCTTAAAATATCCCTCAAAAATATGGGACATGATGTCCGCCACCCCGGCAGCCGTCTGTCCGGAAGGCAGGGTATACAGATAAGTAGGATCCAGAACAGATGCCTTCGGATACAGGTATCCGCTGTGGACTCCCTGCTTTTCCTTCGTCTCCGGATTGCTGATCACCGCCGTCGGGTTCATCTCCGACCCGGTGGCCGACATGGTAAGGACCGTAAAAACCGGAAGGGCCGCCCGGATCTTCCCCGCATCCTTCACAAGCTCCCAGGGATCCCCTTCATAGCAGGCTCCCGCCGCAATGGCCTTTGCACAGTCCACCGTGCTTCCGCCTCCCACCGCCAGCACCATGTCCACATGGTTCTCCCAGGCCAGTGACACGCCGCAGCGCACTGCCTCGATCCGGGGATTGGGCGTTACCCCTCCCAGCTCGAAAAGCGAAAAGCCCTCCCTCCGCAGAAGATCCGTGACCGTGTCATAGATCCTGTTTTTCTTAATGCTCCCGCCGCCGTATACCAGAAGCGCCCGGCTCCCGAAAGGCTTCATCTCCTGCGGGAGCGCCGTCACCTTTCCCCTGCCGAACAGCATTTTCGTCGGTGCGTAAAAGTCAAAATTCTCCATATGCTTCCCCCATAAACTGTTTAATCTCCATACTTGTCATACTCCGGAAGGCAGGTCATGCTCCCATAACAGTAAGTCCCTCCGGAAAGGTATACCTCGCTGATCCCCCAATCACCGAAGTAATATTCCTCCTCGCCCATCCCGGCAAGAAGGCCCTCCACTTCCGCCCAGACCTCGTTCCTGTCACGCTCCGGCTCCAGGGCGCAGGCCGCCAGAAGAAACGCCGGCCCGAAATCCTCCTCTGCATCTGCTCCGACGTTCAATTCCATAAGCTCTCCCGTAGCCGTGTCGCAGATCACCGTATAGCTTACGCCGTTATCCAGATAAATACGCATCTGCCGCCTGTAATAGCTGTAAGAGCTGTAAGCATTTTCATAAACCTCATTGCTGCTCTCCCAGAGCCCGGCCTCCACAGGCACCTCCGGCCACAGATCCGTCAGATAATCAAACAGCCTCGCCACGTATTCCTCCCCGTCCACGTCATAATGACTGTATCCGTTGCAGGGTTCGCCGGCCGCCAGGACCTCTGCATCTGCAAGGACCCGGACACTGTCTGCGCTGCCGTTCCCGGAAAACTCCGCCCAGGAATCCTCATCATCCGGCATATCAGGCAGGCTGTCTCCGGAATCCAGGACGCCGTATTCCTCCTGAATGTCCGAGACGATTTCCTGGCCGAGCTTCCAGACTCTCTCCCACAAAACCGCCACGGTAATGCATACGAGCACCAGAATGACAGCCGCCTTAAGGCCTCTGGAGGATTTTCCGGCCGATTCGGACTTCTCTCTCCGCTTCGCCCTGTGCGGATCCTTGTTGGGAACCCCGTAGGAATGGGCATGGCCGCTCCCGCAGTTATCCAGATAACGGCTGTCATAAACCCGGCCGCCGCTTTGCACCTGCCTTCCCAATGCCGCCTTCTCTCCTGAAGCAGAAGCGCCTTCGGCCCGCCCCGAAGAGCCGGCCTGTTCCCCGGCCGCCCGCAGCAAAATCCCCTCGCTGTCACGCTCGTTGGGAAGGAGCCAGCCCTCGTAAACCACCGGCTCCTTCCGGATCCTGCGGCACTCCGGGCAATAACGCTTCGCCGTCAGCTCCTGGTCGCAGACCGGGCATAAATATCGCTTTTTCATCCCTTACCTCCCATGCGCAGGAGCCGGCTTCTCAGGGCTCCGTCCTTCTGCCGTCCGTTTTTCAGGGACCGCTTTCACAGTCCCTGTCTGCCGGGCGGCCTTTACCGGCAGGGCAG
>CATJIW010000177.1 GCA_949740745.1 uncultured Lachnospiraceae bacterium
CATCGCCCCGCCATCCATTCCGATTCCTCTACGCCTGATTCTTTCTTGTTCTTTTTACATCCTGAAAATAATAAACAAATGATTAAAAGAAATGCTAAAGACCTTTTCATAAAATAAAACTCCTTTTAGAGCACAAAGTGTTATCGCTTTAACCTTTTCAATTGTATAGCTGTCAAACATTCCCTTTATAAGATTAAGAAAAATTATACGGATAAAAACATCACTCCAAATCATCCTTAAAAAAGCAGCCATGGCTCATCCGTCCATGACTGCTTTTTTCCATTTAATCCGTCCGGTCCTCGGCGCTGTAGCCGGTCAGGTCTTCGATCTTATCGCTGATCTGCTGTACCGTTGCGGAGGGCTCATATTTATCGTCCTTAAACAGATCCAGGTGAAGCTGCGCCACATCGTCCGCCAGTCCCAGAGGCACCTTTACCGATGCGGGCCCCACCAGGGCGTCCACCTGATGATACGGGAAGGGGAACTGCGCCACCATCTTGTAATTCCCGACACCGGATGCCAGAGACACCACGTCATCCAGCTCCAGATTGGTACGAACCTCCGGCAGCACTGCGTCGCACATGTTCAAAAGCGTTCCAATATCCTGCTTCTTCGCTTTTTCCAAAATCTGGTTTACAACCTCCCGCTGCCTCTGGGTACGGCCGTCGTCGCCGCCGTTCCCGTGACGGATCCGGCAGTAGGCTACCGTCTGCAGGCCGTCCAGGGTCTGCAGGCCAGGCCCTTTGATCTGCGTCGTGCCCTTCTCCCCTTTGCCGGGGCCGCCTTCGGCCCAGCTTCTGGCCTCCTGCTGGGTATTGGTGATATATCCGTTGATCTCTCCCATCATGCTTTCCGGCACGTCGATCTCCATGCCTCCCAGGAGGTCCACCACCTGAGATACCGCATACCAGTTGACGGTCACATACTCTGTGATGTTCAGATCCAGGTTTTTGTTGAGGGCATTCAGCGCCCCCAGGTCGCCGCCCGTATGATAGGCATTATTTGCCTTCGCATACTTCTCTTCGTTTTTATCTTCAATTTTGTCGGAGATGACCGGAACATTCCAGTAGGTATCCCGGAGCACCGAGGTCAGAGTGACCTCTCCCGTTTTATTGTCAATATTGGCGATCATGATCACGTCGCTGTGGCTTCCCTCTTCGTCGGCCCCGAATATGGCGATGGTCCGGTACCCCTCCATGCTCTGGATCGTATTTTCCGGAAGCTCATTGACATAAATATCCTTCTTTGCAAAGGTGGACTTCTGCCTCTTATCCCATTTTGAGATCACAAACAGACCGCCCAGAACCAGCAGAAGCAGAATCCCCTCCACTGCAAAAAGGATCCTCCTGATACGTCTCTTCTTCTTTGCCTTCGCAGACAAAGGCCTTTTCCCCTTTCCCGCCGCTTCCTTCGAAGCCGCCGGGCGTTTTCCCCGCCCCGCCTGATAGCTTCTGTCGTAAGGGTCCGCCCCGATCCGCCTTCCGGATGCCGGCGCGGAAGTCCTGGCGGCAGATGCGTTTCTTGCCCTTGTCCCGGTGTTTCTGGAGGCAGACGTATTCCGTGCGCCGGATGCGCTCTGCGCCGTCCTTCTGGCCCCGTAAGGATCGGCCGTCCCTCTGGTTCCATAGGAGCCTGATGTCCCGGCCCCCGCCGGATTCCTCCTCCGCTGTGAGGTCATTTCTACATCCGGCCGCACCCGCCGGCGCTGGTCTGCCTCACGTCTGCGGTTCTCGTATCCATACTCGTCGTCTCTGTACTTCATCGCCTGTTCCTTTCTGCATTCTGTAAACCTCTAATAGGCATTTTTATTTACAAAGCCTTTAAAAAACGTCAGGAAGATAATTTTGAAATCCAAACCAAGGCTCCAGTTTTCTATATAATACAGATCACATTCAATGCGCTTCGTAATAGACGTGTCTCCCCGGTATCCATTGACCTGTGCCCAGCCGGTCAGTCCCGGCCGCACCTGATGCTTGACCATGTATCTGGGGATCTCCTCCCGGAATTTTTCTACAAAATGAGGCCGCTCCGGCCGGGGGCCCACCAGACTCATATCCCCCTTGATGATATTGAACAGCTGCGGCAGCTCGTCTATACTGGTTTTACGGATGAACTTTCCGACTCCCGTGACTCTGGGATCATTCTTTGTCGTCCAGGCGCTTTTCTCATCGGCACGGCTCTGGAGCTCCATGGAACGGAACTTGTACATCTTAAAGGGGCGGTTATGGAGTCCCACACGCTCCTGGCTGAAGATCACAGGCCCTCTGGACGTAAGCTTCACGGCAGCCGCCACAACCAGCATGACCGGAGAAAACAGCGTGGCCGCAAACAGGCCGCCCAGAATATCCATCAGCCGCTTCACCGCCGCATTAAAGGAGTCCGTAAGAGGGACGTTCCTGATATTGATCACCGGAAGCCCCAGAAGATCCTCGGTATAGGGCTTGGTCGGTATAACCTTATTATAATCCGGAATGAACTTTGTATGTACGCCGGATTTCTCACAGGCGTTCACAATCCGTTCCAGTTTATCATATTCATTAATGCTCAAAGTTATGGCTATTTCATCCAGACGATTCATGGGAAGGATTTCTTCCAGATTGTCGATCGGCCCCATAACGCGGACCCCCCGGTATTCGGTCCCCCGTTCTGCGTGGTCATCCAGGATCCCCCGGATCAGATATCCCCAGTCCGGGTTGGCCGACACCCGGTCGATATAGCTCTGGGCTGCCCGGCTGTAGCCGATAAGCAGCACATGCTTCTGATTATACCCCTTCCTGCGGAATGAACGCAGCACGCTCCGCAGCGCCAGGCGGAAGCCTGATTCCAGGATAAAATTAAAAAAAATGAACAGAAAAGTCATCTGACGGGAAAAATGGATCAGCCTGTCCTTTCCCAGATATAAAACCAGCGTGATGATCATGGCCCCAACCACGTTGGCCCGCATCACATTAAAAAGCTCCAGCCGCCGACCCATAACCCGCATGGGCTCATACAAATGGAAAAACCAGTACAGGACCAATCCGCCCGGCACGATATAAAGCAGAGCGCTGAAATAAATCCCCCTCGGAAGTCCGGCGTTATTCCCTGAAAATCCGAATATGATCCCATACGCCACAAAATATGCGATTACTATGATAACAGCATCGATCACCACATGGATCCGGTTCAGATGCTTCTGATTGTCCTTAATCAAGAAAATCCACCTTATAACAGCCTTTCTCTGTGCCCGTGGTACTTATCGTTTTATATCATACATTATCCTTCCGCAAAGGACAATAGAAAAAAACACGACTATTCTTAAAGTTTTCTTAAGAAATTAATGTAAGAATCCTCATACAGACTGCTCTTTCAAAGATTTTTTGTTACTAATCTGTTGCCAGCCAGACTTATCAGCCGCCCGGTCAGCCTCATCCTTCTTCCGCCGGCGAAGGGCCGGTCAGCCTATTGTCATAAATGCAGATCTTGACAGTAACAATTTCATTGCGGAATATTGCAAACCGGTTCTGCATATGCTATAATGCCAACAGGCAAAAGGATGTGAATAGTCCATTGCGGACAACGGCGAAAACCCCCGGAGCGGCAACTCCGGGGGTTTTCTATTCCTATTTCCTGACGGCGGGAAGGCTTATGCCCGCAGGCTGGTTACCGACTATTCGCCGCCGTCCAACCATTTGATGATGTAGTGGCAGGCTACACCAGCCGCAACGGCGGCAATAAAGGATATGAATACTTCCAAGCGAACACCCCCTTCCTGCACCGGTATAGGGGCGGTAACAGGAAAATTATAGCATCTTTTTTCCGGACACACAATAACCAGGCCCTCAAAGATCCTCAGTTACGCCGGCAAATGAACAACCGCCTTCGCTGTCTCCCTGCACTTTCAGGCATCATTCTGCTTAGATGTTTTTAACTTTTTTCAATCCTCCTTCAATCTTCCGTGCTATAATGGAACGAGGCAGTTGCGAAACGTGAAATTGTGGGAACGTTCTTGCAATATGTCCGTCCAAAGCCTGCTGCGCCAGGCGTTCCGGCAAGCCCAGGACCGCAGAAGTCACTCGGGAAAGAATCTCTTCCGCCTTCTCTGGTCTTGCCTCCACGGCGCAAAGGGCTTTTCCCGGAAATATTACCAGAATATTCAATGGATTTCTGAATTTCGCAATTGCCTAATAATAGAACCGGTTGGAGGTGTATCGCATGAAGCTTTTACTGGTGGAGGATGAAAAACGGATGGCCCAGGCCCTTTCTGAGCTCCTCAGGCAGGAAAACTATGACGTGGATACCTGCAGCGACGGTCCTTCCGGTCTGGAAGCCGCCAGAGGGACACCCTACGACATGATCATCCTGGACGTCATGCTGCCGGGAATGGACGGCTTTCAGATCGCCAGGACGCTCCGGCGGGAAAAAATCCGGACGCCCATCCTGATGCTGACTGCCAGAAGCGGGCTGGATGACACCGTGGCAGGACTTGACAGCGGCGCCGACGATTACCTGACGAAGCCCTTTATGGCAAAGGAACTGTTCGCAAGACTCCGGGCCCTCGCAAGGAGGAACCTTCCTTCCGGCGACGGGACTCTGTCCTTCGGGGACATTGTCCTTGAAGCAGGCACGGCTTCCCTGGTCTGCACGGCCGCAGGCCAGAGCGTGCGCTTAAGCGAAAAAGAATACCGGCTCCTGGAATATCTCATCGCCAATCAGGGGCAGATCCTGACCCGTGAACAGCTTGCCGTAAGGATCTGGGGCTTTGACCATGAAGCCGAATACAATAACGTAGAGGTCTATCTGTCCTTCACCCGGAAAAAACTGGCCTTCGTGGGCTCGCAGACGGCCATCAAGGCCGTCCGGGGCATCGGATACGAACTGAGGTACGAGCATGTTTAAACAATCCCGCCGCAAGATTGTCGCTTCTATTATGACTGTCCTGGTCCTTCTCTGGGCCGGGACCCTCTGCATGATCTACGGCTCCAGCTATCTGGACACATCCCGCCGAAACCGGGAAATGCTGGCAAGGCATGCGGAGCTTTATATGCTGCCGGAGCAGCCTCCCAAAATCCCGGAGGCGCCGCTTCCTGAAACGGAGGACAATATGAAAGGAGACGGCGGCAGGCGCGGGCCGGCCATGCTGCCTCCCGAAAACAGTCCGGCTTTTCAGCTTTCTACCTTTTACTCTGTTGCCGTTTCCGAAAACGGAGAGATTCTTTCCGTCTCCAATCCCAAGCCGGCCCTCCACGACAATGAAGCGCTTGAAGAAATGGCCCTGGCCGTCATAAAAAGCAAAAGGACGACAGGCGTCAGGCAGAATCTTCTATATTATACTGCCGACAAGGACGGCTATACCCTGGCTGCTTTTATGGACAACACCATGATGCAGGAAAGCATGACCACTCTGTTCCGCTATACCCTGCTCTTCGGCGGCCTTGCCATTCTCGCCCTGTTTTTTCTGGCAGTATATCTTGCCAGAAAAATCGTAGAGCCCCTTGAAAAAAGCTATCAGAAGCAAAAACAGTTTATCTCCGACGCCGGCCACGAGCTGAAGACTCCCGTATCGGTGGTAAGCGCCAATGCGGAACTGCTTTCCAGGCAGATCGGAGAAAATCCATGGCTTTCCAACATACAATATGAAACCAACCGGATGGGCGCCCTTATCGGCCAGCTTCTGGAGCTTGCCCGCACGGAGCACGTCTCTCCCGTTATGGAACCGGTAGACCTGAGCCGCCTGACGGCCGGCGAGGCCCTGCCCTTTGAAAGCCTCATGTTTGAACGGGGGCTGCATTTTTCCTGTGAAATATGCGGCGGGCTGCAGGTATACGGCAACGGTACGCAGCTGAGGCAGATTGTGGCAATCCTTCTGGACAACGCCCTCCGCCACTGTTCTCCGGAAAAAGAAGTAACCCTTTCTCTGAAAAGAAAGGGACGGAACCTGGCCCTTTTGACCATTGCCAACGACGGGGATCCCATCCCCCCTTCGGAACAGGGACAAATTTTTGAACGGTTTTACCGGAGCGACCCCGCCAGGACCGGCGAGTCCTGCCATTACGGCCTGGGCCTTGCCATTGCCAGAGCCATCACATCGGCCCACCGGGGCAAAATCGGCGTACAGTGCCGCGGCGGCAAAACGGCGTTCACGGTTACCCTTCCCCTGCTGCATCCCTCATAAAGCCGATCCTGCATTTCAATAAAAGTTCAATCTTCCTCCTGTATCATAGGGCACAGCCCGGTACGGGAGGATTTTTTACTCCTGCAAAAGCTCCGGGCGCAGACAACAATTCAGAAAGGAAGTGGATTTATGGAATACCGGCATGAATGGAAGCATGAGATCAGCTATTCGGATTTCCTGGTCCTCAGAAAACGGCTTTCTGCCGTTGCCGCCCACGATCCTCACGGGAACGGAGGGATCTACGAGATCCGAAGCCTTTACTTTGACACGGCAGACGACAAGGCCCTCCGGGAAAAGATTGACGGAGTCAATATCCGGGAAAAATTCCGGCTCCGTTATTACGACGGGGATCCTTCTTTTATCCGACTGGAGAAAAAGGGCAAACGGAACGGGCTGTCCATAAAAGAAAGCGTTTCCCTTACCAGAAGCCAGGCGGAACACATGGTAAGCGGAAACCATGGCTTTATGCCGGACAGCGATGCCCCGCTTCTCAGGGAGTTTTATTTAAAGATGAAAAATCAGGGGCTCCGCCCGAAAACCATCGTGGACTACACCAGGGAAGCCTTCATCTTTCCTCCGGGCCATGTGCGGGTCACTCTGGATTTCGGGATCCGTACCGGCCTGGACTCTACGGATCTGTTCAGCCCACAGGCCGTTACCATTCCCGCCGGGGCTTCTCCCATGATCCTGGAGGTAAAATGGGGAGAATTCCTTCCGGATCTCATCCGGGACGCCGTCAGCCTGCCGGGACGCCGCGTCTGTTCGTTTTCCAAATACGCAGCCTGCAGGCTCTTCGGTTAATGTCCCGCTTCTATATAATATGTACCCCGCAGCAAAAACTATAAATAAAGGAGTATTTTCATTATGACCTTCAGTGATATTTTCAAATCCGGCTTTCTGGAGAACGTGACAAGCGTCAGCCTCCTCGACATGTCCCTGGCCCTCGTACTGGCCTTTTGCACCGGAATGTTCATTTTTCTTGTCTATAAAAAAACCTGCCAGAGCGTCATGTATTCCTCCAGCTTCGGCACGACCCTCATTGCGCTTACCATGATCACCACCGTCGTGATTCTTGCGGTCACCTCCAACGTGGTCCTTTCTCTCGGCATGGTCGGCGCTCTCTCCATCGTCCGCTTCCGCACCGCCATCAAGGAGCCGTTAGACATCGCCTTCCTGTTCTGGGCCATTGCCGACGGCATCGTGCTGGCCGCCGGGATGCTTCCTCTGGCAGTCATCGGCAGCGTACTCATCGGCGTTATCCTGCTCCTTTTCGTCAACCGGAAAGCTCACTGCAATCCCTATATTGTCATCCTATCCTGCACGGATCATGCCGCAGAAACAGGAGCAAAAGCATTTCTGGAAAAACAGACCGAGCGGTGCGTCGTCAAAAGCAAGAGCGCACAAAAAGGAGCCGTCGAGCTGAACCTGGAGATCCGCATGAAAAACGACAACACGGATTTTATCAATGCCCTTGCTCAAATGGACGGCATTGCCAGCGCCGTCCTGGTCAGCTATAACGGCGATTACATGGGATAGGGGGGTATTGCCATGTCAACCCATAAGCACATTGAACGGATCTGCCTTGCGGCCCTTGCCGCCGGCCTCCTCCTGACTTTTCTGTTCTTCCATGCAGGCAGCCTGGGAGTCCGGACGGTCTCTGCCGCCGCAGGCTATGTAAACCGTCTCTTTGACGACTCCTCGGTCCATACCGTCGACATCGTCATGGACGACTGGGACAGCTTCCTTGACACCTGTACCAACGAGGAATATTCTTCCTGCACGATCATCATCGACGGGGAAGCCTTCCGCAATACCGGAATCCGGGCCAAAGGAAATACCTCTCTCACCCAGGTGGCCGCCTATGGCAATAACCGTTACAGCTTCAAAATTGAATTCGACCATTACGATGAGGCAAACTCCTATTACGGTCTCGATAAGCTCTGCCTGAACAACATTATTCAGGACAATACTTATATGAAGGAATTCTTCTCTTACCGAATCATGGAGGAAGCCGGCGCAGCGGCTCCCCTTTGCAGCTATGTGAGCATTTCCGTAAACGGAGAGCCCTGGGGACTCTACCTGGCTGTGGAAGGGATCGAAGAAGCGTTCCTCACCCGCAATTACGGCAGCAATTATGGCAGCCTCTACAAGCCGGACAGTATGGATATGGGCGGCAGGAATTCTGAAACGCCGGCCAAAATGCCGGAAGCCTTTCCTGCCGCCATGCCGGAGGTGCAGGCAGAGGACCTCCCGGGCCGCATGCCGGACGGCCAGACAGAAGACCTCCCGGACCGCATGCCGGACGGCGGGCAGGGCGCCTCCCCCGGCCGCATGGGAGGCGGGCAGTCTCTGATGGGAGACGGCGACGTCCTGCTCCAATATGCGGGTGACGATCCGGACAGCTATCCCAATATCTTCGACAACGCCAAAACGGAGGTCTCCGAAAAAGACAAAAAACGTCTGATCGAAGCTCTGGAAACCCTGAATAACAGTGAAGCTCCGGAAAGCGCAGTCGATACGGACAGTGTGATCCGCTATTTCACCGCCCACAACTTTGTCCTGAATTTCGACAGCTACACCGGCTCCATGATCCACAATTATTATCTGTATGAACAGGAGGGGACTCTTTCCATGCTTCCCTGGGACTATAACCTGGCCTTCGGAGGTTTTCAGTCCGCAGCCGACGCAGTCTCCCTGATCAACTATCCCATCGACACTCCCGTTTCCGGCGGAACTGTCGAGGACCGGCCCATGCTCGCCTGGATCTTCTCCGACGAGGCTTATACGGACCAGTATCACCAATATTTTTCAGAGCTTATTTCCGGATATTTTGAAAGCGGCAGATTCTCTGCCGAGATCGATACCGTGACAGAACTGATCTCCCCTTATGTGAAAGAGGATCCCACAAAGTTCTGCACCTTTGAAGAATTTGAAAAAGGCGCGGACACACTGAAAGAATTCTGTCTGCTCCGGGCAGAAAGCGTCCGAAACCAGCTTGACGGCTCCATCGGCCGGACGGCAGAGACTCAGGATGCGGACACGCTTATTCCCTCAGGCAGCCTCTCCGTTTCTGCCATGGGTTCCATGAACTCCACAGGCGGCCAGAAGGACGGGACGCCGGATCCAAGCAGAACGGCCCAAATGGCAGAAGCGGCGCAGACAGGGGAAGCGCCGGCAGAAATGCCGGACGAGGCCGGTGCTTCCTCCACGGCAGAAACGCCGCCTGACGGCGGCCTGGCCGCCCAGGGACGAAGAATGCCCGAAGGAGAAAGGCCGGGCGGCGGGTCATCTGCCGAATCTGCGGCCGCCCTGCCTTACCCGGTCCTTCTCCTGACCGCCGCCTCTGCACTCATACTTCTTGGCGGCCTGCTCTTTGCTGCATTATTCAGGCCCCGGATATAAAAAATCTGCCGGAGCGAAGACTGTTTTCCGTAAGCAGACGACAGGGAATCGTGTCTGCAATGGAAAGAAAAGTCTCCGCTCCGGCGTAAACTACCTTACACAAAGGTCTCCGTCTGCCGCTCCAGTCCCTTCAAATACCGGCTGAAACAGACATAAGTCACCACCACCGTAATGATATTGGACACCGGCTCCGCCAAAAACACGCCGATGGCCCCCATGAAAAAGGGAAACACCAAAACCAGCGGAATCAGCACGAAAATCTTCCGCATCAGGCCGAAGATCAGGGAAAGCTTCGCATTTCCCATGGCAATGAACATATGCTGGTTCATCATCTGCATGCCCAGCACGAAATTCAGGCAGAAGGCGATCCGTATGGAGCTTGCGCAGGTGGAGAGCAGCGCCTCGTCGGTGGTAAACAGCCCCGCCACCTGGCTGGGAAAGAGCATGAACACGGCCCACATAAGCGTGGCGCAGGTCAGAGAACAGATCCTGCCATAGTTGATGGTCTTCCGCATCCGGCCATAATCCTTCGCCCCGAAGCAGTAACCCACGATGGGCTGAGCTCCCTGGGTCACCCCCTGAAGAGGCATGAAGAAAATCTGATACATGCTGTAAACGATCGTCATGCACCCGATGTACATATCCCCGGTGGCAATATCCGGGCTCCAGTGGCGCAGCAGAAGATTGATCAGGATCTGCACCAGGCTGTCGTTGGCCAGGAACACAAAGCTGGAAACGCCCAGGGCGAAAATCCTTTTTGCGCTCTCCCATTTCACCCGCATGTCCCTGAGCTTTGTCCGGATAATGATCTTCTTAGAAAACAGGAGCAGGAACAGCACCCACAGGGCAGAAACAGACTGGGAAATCACCGTCGCCACCGCCGCCCCTGCGATCCCCAGATCCATCGCATAGATGAATACGGGATCTAAAATCAGGTTGAGCACCGCCCCGATGACCACCGTGATGGTCCCCAGAGTCGTAAATCCCTGTGCGTTCAGGAAAGAATTCATCCCCATGCTGATCATGACCGGCACCGTTCCCAGCACATAGATCCGCAAATAGGAAGAGGCATAGGGAAGCGCCGCCTCGCTGGTACCGAAAAGCAGGAGGATCGGATCGCAGAACACGTAAAAAGCCACGGTCAAAACGATCCCCAGCCCCAGAAGAAGACTCAGGGAATTCCCCTGAAGAAGGGCCGCTCCCTCATAATCCTTTTCTCCCAGCTTGATGGACAGAAGCGGGCCTCCGCCCCTTCCGATCAAAAGGCTGAACGCCGTAATGATCAGAATGATCGGAAGGGTCAGACCCAGTCCCGTCAGGGCAATGGTCCCGACGCCTTCCATATGACCGATGTAAATGCGGTCCACCATGCTGTACAGGGCGTTGACGATCTGTGCCACCGTGCTGGGCACCGCAAGCTTCAGAAGGAGGGGCAGGATCCTTCCCCTGGCAAGCTGCTCCTCCATACGTTCTCCCTTCATATACCTTCCCCCCTCGGGCAATTGTGAAACTTGAAGCTGCAGAGCAGCATCTCACATGGATTCCGCCGCAGACATGGTTCTCCCATCGTCTGCCCACGGAAAAACGCTGCACTGCGGCTTCCTGTTTCCGGCGCCTCCGCCGTTTTTATTTTACAGCTCCGACGCCTTCTTCTCCCAGGAATAGGCGGGGTTCAGGGTGACACTCCTTCCGCCGGATACCTCAATGGTGGTCCCGGTCATATACGAGGCCCCCTGGCCGCAGAGGAATACCACCGGCGCAGCGATCTCCTTCGGCTCCGCCAGACGGTTCAGCAAGGTTCCGGAAGCGTTGTAATCCAGCTCTGCCTGGGGAATCGTCGCCCGGACTGCAGGAGTCACCGTAAAGCCGGGCATCACACAGCAGACCCGCACGCCGTAAGCCGCATATTCTCCCGCCAGCGTCTGAGTCAGATTGACGACCGCCGCCTTCATGGGGCCGTACAGAGTGCTTCTCCCCGCCGTAGGGCAGCGGGCCGCCAGAGAACTGATGTTGACAATGGCTCCGCCCTTTCCCTTCATATGGCGGAATGCCGCCTGGGCCCCGAACACAGCAGACTTAAAGCACACGCCCGTAATAAAATCAATATCCGCCCCGGTAAACTCGTCGCCGTCCTTGAACACGGTCGCTCCCACGTTGTTGACCCAGGCGTCAATCCCGCCAAGCTTCTCTGCCACATGGCCGGCGAACGCATAAACACCGGCCTCGTCCGTCACGTCCAGCACCTCCCAATAGACTTCTCCCAGCCCCTTCATCTCTTCATAAGCCGCCTGAAGCTCGTCCTCTTTTCTGGCGCAGATGGCGACCTTCGCCCCTTCTTTCAAAAAAGTCTCCGCCACCGCGCGGCCGATGCCTTTGCTTCCCCCAAGCACGACTGCAGTTTTTCCCTTAAATCCCAGATCCATAAGAAAATCCTCCTTCATAATAAACAGGTATCAGACGTTTGCGAAATGCGGGATTATTGGAATATTCTGGCAGCATGTCCGTCCAAAGCCTGCTGCACCAAACGTTCCGGCAAGCCCGGAACCGCAGAAGTCACTCGGGAAAGAATCCCTCCTGCCTTCTCTGGTCTTGCTTCCACGGTGCAGAGGGCTTTTCCCGGAAATACAGCCAGAATTATTCAA
>CATJIW010000178.1 GCA_949740745.1 uncultured Lachnospiraceae bacterium
ATATAGCCGTATGCTGCTAAAACTTTGTCTATTTCTTCTGGCCGCATTCCATTTGGCTGTTGCTTCATTTTTTCAATTAGCTTTTTTACGTTTGGCACCGTAATTATCTCCCTTCCTATATTATGATATCATATATAGTACTATATGTCAATGTCAAAATAAAGTATTGTTTCTATGTCTGTTGAGTATCAAAAGTAATATTATGATAAAATAGTATCAAAAGTCGTTGGTAACAACAATGAAAATAAATTTTTCCTCGATTATTATTGACAGGAGATTCCTTTGGTGCTACTATCTAGTTAATATCAAAATGATATCAGAAGCTATCAAGAGGCTTCCGTTTTGGAGGCGGATCGGAGGGAAAGATGAAGGTGGATTATTCAGAAGAACGGGAGATACGCCCGGCAAGCGGAGGACTTGGACTTTTGCTTTCGATGTTCTTTTTTGGAGGAGGGCTTGCGCTCATTATCTGCAGTGCCCTGCTTCTTAAAGGAGCGGCATTTGGCATGCTGCTGACGCTTGGTATTTTGTTTGTGCTTTTGAGCCTGGTTCTTCTTTGCGGGCTTCGGGTGGTGGCTCCCAAGGAGGCGCTGGTGCTGGTCCTGTTTGGAAGCTATTACGGCACCATTCGGAAGGAGGGATTTTACCTGGTGAATCCCTTCTGCATGGCGGTGAATCCCACGGCAAAGAGCACGCCGGCCTCGATCGCAGGAGGGAATATCCAGCTTGGGGGCTCCATGAGCAAGAAGGTTTCCTTAAAGGCCATGACCCTCAACAATGACAAGCAGAAGGTCAATGACCAGCTTGGAAATCCTGTGATCGTGGGGGCGGTGGTCATCTGGCGGGTGGTGGATCCGACCAGGGCCGTATTTGCGGTCAACAATTACAAGACCTTCCTGTCGATTCAGTGCGACGCAGTCATCCGGAACGTGGCAAGGCTTTACGCCTATGACGTGATGGGTGACGGAAATAATGAGAACGACGCCGATGAGAAGACTCTGCGCGGCAGCACCAGAGAGGTGGCAGAGCGGATGAAGAGCGAGCTTCAGGAACGGGTCGATGAGGCGGGACTTTTTGTAAGCGACGTGCAGATCACCCATCTGTCCTATGCGCCGGAGATCGCATCGGCCATGCTCCAGAGACAGCAGGCAGTAGCCATAATCGCCGCCAGGCAGAAGATCGTGGAGGGCGCCGTCGGCATGGTGGAGATGGCCCTTGACAAGCTGAAGGACAATGACGTGGTGGAACTGGACGAAGAACGGAAAGCGGCCATGGTGAGCAATCTTCTGGTGGTGCTCTGCGGCAATAAAGATGCGCAGCCCATTGTCAACAGCGGAAGCATATATTAAGAAGGAACCGTCTGCGGGCGGGACGAGGTGACGAAAATGATTCAGCTTGAACATGTTTCAAAGGTTTACAGCGGTACGCACAAGGCCGTGGACGACTGCACCTTTTCGGTGGAGGACGGGAAGATTACCGGCTTTATCGGTCCGAACGGCGCAGGGAAGACCACGACCATTAAAATGATTATGGGCATTTTGGAGGCGTCGGCGGGAAAGATCCTTTTGGACGGAGCGGATATCCGGGAAAATGCCATTGAGGCCAAGAAGAAGATCGGCTTTGTCTCCGACAATCCGGACAGCTTCCTGCGGCTTAAGGGGCTGGAGTACCTGAATTTCATGGCGGACATCTATGACGTTCCGGGCGAGGGGCGCGCGGAAAAGATCCGTTCCATGGCGGAGCGGTTTGAAATGACGGATGCGCTGGGAGACAGGATCTTAAGTTATTCCCACGGCATGCGCCAGAAGATCATGGTCATGGGAGCGCTGCTTCACGATCCCTCTCTCTGGATCCTCGACGAGCCGCTTACCGGGCTTGATCCCAGGGCCGCCTTTGAGTTAAAGGAGATGATGAAGGAGCATGCGGCCGGCGGAAAGACGGTGCTATTTTCCACCCACGTGCTGGAGGTGGCGGAGAAGCTTTGCGACAAGGTAGTCATTATCAACCGGGGACATATCGTATACCAGGGTACGCTTGACCGGCTGAGAGAGGATTATCCGGAAGGGACCAGTCTGGAAGAAATTTTCCTGGCGGTGACGGAACATGCGTAAATATCTCTTACTGACAAGAAAGCTTTTCAAATCCGGCCTGGGCGGATTTGGAGGCGGAGGAAAAAAGAAAAAATTCCGGGCGGGCAACACGCTTTTGCTGCTTTTTCTGTTCATTTGCCTGCTGCCGCTCCTTGGCGTGCTGTTCCGGTTCGGCAATGAAGCCTACAAGGCTATGGCGGTGATCGGACAGGAGGGGCTGGTTCTTTCCATGGCGTTTTTTGCAAGCTCTGTTTTGAGCCTGGTGCTGGGCTTTCCCATGCTGATCTCTGTCTTTTATCTGACCGGGGATATTGAAAGGCTCATGTACCTGCCGGTGAGGCCGTGGCAGATCGTGGGAGCGAAGTTTACGATTTCATTGATTTTTACTTACCTGACCTCCTTTTATTTCCTGCTGCCCCTTTTAGCGGGCTATGGAGCGGCGGCCGGAGCGGGGATCGGCTTCTGGCTCCTGGCGTTTTCTGCACTGCTCCTGCTGCCGGTGATTCCTCTTGTGTACTGCGGAATTCTTTCCATGGTCATTATGCGGGTGTTCAAACGGGCGAAGAATAAGGATTTTATTACGGTTATCAGCGTGGTCCTGTCCCTGTGCCTGGCCTTTGGCTTAAGCAGCCTGGGAAATATCCGGCTGGAGGGCGGAGCGCTTCAGGAGCTTTTGCTGAAGGGAGGGAATTCCCTGATGGGGCTGATGAACGGCATTTTCCCGGCCCTGCGGTTTCTGGAGGAAGCGGCAGCGGAAGGAAATATCCTGTCCCTGCTTATATTTCTGGCAGTTACGGCTGTTTTCGTGGTGGTTTTCTTCTTGATTGCAGAGAGGATTTACTTTGCGGGAGCCATGGGAATGCGGGAGACAAAGGCCGGGAGGAAGGCGGTTTCGGAAGGAGAGAGCAGGCGGCTGAGCCGCAAAAGGAGCGCCGGCACTACCTGCTTTTGGAAGGAGGTCCGTCTTTTGGTGCGCAGTCCCGTTTACTTTATGAACTGTGTGATGATGGTGTTTTTATGGCCCCTGTTTGTCCTGATCCCTCTTGCCATTCAGATGATCCAGAACAAGGAGTTTTCCGTCGGGGAGCTTTTGGAGCTGGTCTCCATGGAGGGAACCGGCGAAACGGCGGTCACGCTGTTTGTGGTGCTGTGCATTTCCCTGGGAACCGGCCTCTTTAATTATATTGCCGGGACGGCCATTTCCAGAGAGGGAAAGAGTTTGTATTTTATGAAGATCATTCCCGTGCCGCTGAAGGTGCAGCTGCGGGCGAAGCTTCTGACGGCGGTGTGCTTCGGGATGGCGGGAACGACCCTGTACTGCCTGATCGTCCTTCTGGCGGCCGTGTTCCTGTTCGGACTTCCGGCGTGGACGCTGCCCTTTGCTCTTGCAGGAAGCGCCCTCGCCAATGTGATTCAGTGCGCCATACAGCTTTTCGTGGATTTGTTCCATCCGAAGCTTAGCTGGGAGAGCGAGCAGCAGGCGGTCAAGCAGAATTTTACGGTGATTCTCGGCATGCTGTTAAATCTGACTGTCGGAGGCGTCCTGGGCGTTCTGGTGTTCCTTTTATACGATCTGCTTTCTCTGCCGCTTCCGGTTTATGCCGGGGCAGTCTGCCTGGTGCTTGCGGCGGCCGCCTTCCTGCTTTATAAGCTGGTTCTGGCGTACGGGGCGAAACGGATCGCAGAATATGAATGAAGCTGGGAGAGACGGAAAAGAACTGATGTTATGGGGACAAAATATTTTTTGTCCCCAATATAATTATAGAAGAAACGGAGCTGAAGCCATGGCCCCACAGAGAAATGAAAAGGATAAGGAAAAGAAACAGGTACTTCTCCGCCTGTCCCAGACCCTGTGGACGGATCTGGCCGAATGGGCCGAGGACGATTTCCGTTCTATCAACGGGCAGATCGAATATCTGCTGACGGAAGCCGTGCGGAGGCGGAAACGGGGGAAGCGGCGCGAGGCAGCGGAGAAGGCCGGGGAGAGGCAGGAAGAATAGCTTTGTCTGGAAAGAAAGGACGGGGATCCTATGGGAAAAAGGGGATTTCGGATTGCGGACGGTCTGGTTCATGTGATTTTTTGGCTTACCTGTCTGCTGCTTGTCATATTTTGGGGTGGGATTCCGGACAGGATCGTGACTCATTTTAACGGAGCCGGAACGGCGGACGGCTGGGGAAGCAAGGGGAGCCTGATCCTGCTTGTGTTTGTAATGGCGTATGTGTATGTCATGCATCTGATCTGTGTGCGGGTGATCCGGCATCTGAGTACGAAAGAGAAAATGTACGGAAAAAAACTGGCTGCCTTTGTGACGGATGAGGATTTTGCTGCGGGGATACTTATGTCCATGGCGTACCTGGCCTGGACGGACGCCTCTCTGATCCTGATGTTTGCTTACATTTTCTTTTGTTCGGCAGTCAGCCGTCCTCTGGGCGGCTGGTTTCTCGGGGCCGTTCTCCTTGTCATGGGAGGCGAGCTGGTCTGGTATTTCGTCTGCTATTTTAGACGGAAGAGAAGGATCCGCATGCGGATCCTCACAGAGCTTTCGGCAGATGCGGACGGATCGGAAAAGACGCAAGATGATATGTGAATGAAAACACCTGTATTTATTATGATCGGAGGGAGATTTTGGAATGAAGACGCCGGAGAAAACAGGGTCCGTTGCGTTCTGTGCCCTGCAGGATAAGGGGCAGCAGAAGGATTGGAAAGACAAAGAGTATCCGGAGCCGGTTTGACCGCGGGGGGCTGGCCCCCCGCGGCAGGAAAGGCGTCCAGAAGGATGTTTTCTGCGCAGGGGACGCCTGCGGGATCATAGGGGAAGCGTCTTCAGGGCCCGGAATACCATGACGCTCCGGTCCTCGATCCGGAAGTTCCTGCCCTCCAGAGGCTTCGGCTCCTGCAGGGCAGTCTGCGTATCCAGGAGGATTTCCCAGCTGTAGGGCTTTGGAAGCCTGGGCAGGGTCACGTCCAGAGGCTCCCAGTAGGCGTTGGAGGCAATGTAGAGAATCTGCGGGGCCCCTGCCGTCTCTTCTGTCCCGGCAAACATGACGCCCACGTAGTGGTCGTGGCCGGCGAACTGTTTATGCCAGGGCGTGACACTGTGAAAGCTGGTGTCCGGGAACCCCAGGGCGCCGCCGCTTAAATTGGCCCGGAGGATCCGGTGGTCTTTGCGGAGCCGGATCGCATACCGAAAAAACCGGAACATGTCGGCGCCCCTGGCCTCATTTAGCTGGTTCCAGTTGAGCCAGGAGGTAATGTTGTCCTGGCAGTAGGCATTGTTGTTGCCGAACTGGGTATTGCAGAATTCATCCCCGGAAAGGAACATGGGGATGCCCCGGCTGACCATGAGCAGGGCGAAGGCGTTGCGCATCAGGCGGAGCCGGAGGGCGTTGACGGCGCCGTCCGTTGTTTCCCCTTCTGCGCCGCAGTTCCAGCTGTGGTTGTCGTTGGAGCCGTCGGTGGAATTCCAGCCGTTTTTTTCGTTGTGCTTCCGGTTGTAGGAGTAGAGGTCGTAGAGAGTGAAGCCGTCGTGGCAGGTAATGAAGTTGACGGAGGCATTCTTTCTAAGCTCCGGACGGTAAATGTCGTTGGAGCCGGAGATCCGCATGGCGGCGGCCTGTGCCATGCCGGCGTCGCCTTTGATGTAGCGGCGCATGTCGTCCCGGTAGATGCCGTTCCATTCGGCCCACCGGTTCCAGGAAGGGAAACTGCCCACCTGGTACATGCCGTCGGCGTCCCAGGCTTCGGCGATCAGCTTCACGTCGCCCAGGATCGGATCAAAGGCCAGGGCCTGCAGAAGCGGCGGTTCGCTCATGGGAGAGCCGTCCTCGTTGCGCCCCAGGATGGAGGCCAGGTCGAACCGGAAGCCGTCCACCCGGTAGGTGGTGACCCAGTATCGCAGGCAGTCCAGGATCATCTGGCGCACAATGGGATGATTGCAGTTCAGGGAATTGCCGCAGCCGCTGAAGTTGTAATAGCTTCCGCCGGGGGCGAGCAGATAATAGATGTTGTTGTCAAAGCCCTTGAAGGAAAAGAACGGGCCGTCCTCATTCCCCTCTGCCGTGTGGTTGAAGACCACGTCCAGATAGACCTCGATGCCGTGGCTGTTGAATAGGCGGATTAACTCCTTTAACTCGTTGCCCTCCCGGTTATATTCCTTGCTGGCGGCATAGCTGGTGTTGGGAGCGAAGAAGCTGACTGTGCTGTAGCCCCAGTAATTGTACAGCTTTTCTCCGTTTACCTCTCTGTAATCCTGCATTTCGTCAAATTCGAAGATGGGCATCAGCTCCACCGCATTCACGCCCAGCTTCAGTAAATAAGGAAGCTTTTCCATCAGCCCGGCGAAGGTGCCCCGGTGCGTGACGCCGGAGGAGGGATCCATGGTAAAGCCCCGGACATGGAGCTCGTAAATAATCAGGTCCTCCATGGGAAGCAGGGGGGAGGGCATGTCGCCCCAGTCAAAATCGTCCTTTACGACACGGGCTTTGTAATGCTGTTCGCGGGCAGAGGCCTCGCCCCAGCGGCTTTGTCCCGTGACGGCTCTGGCATAAGGGTCCAGGAGGTAGCGGCTCCTGTCAAAGATCAGCCCTTTTTCCGGCTCGAAGGGGCCGTCCACCCGGTAGGCGTATTCAAACTCTTCGATGTTCAGCTTAAAGACGATCATGGAATAGACGTTTCCGATCCGGTAATGAGACGGGAATGGGATCACCGCATAAGGTTCTTCCGCCTCCCTGTGGAAGAGCAGCAGTTCAATGGCTGTGGCGCCGTGAGAGTGTACTGTGAAATTGACGCCGCCCGGTATGGCTGTGGCGCCGTTGATTTCATAGAAGCCGGGGCGGATGTCAAAGCCGTCCACGTTGTCCAGGGCAACCAGGTGGATGTTTCGGGGAAGCTTTAACTGCTCCACGGAGACGGGGGACGTCCTGGAAACGGAGGCAGCCGTTTTCTGAGTCATATTCTGATCGGTCATCGTATAAAGTCCTTTTCTTAATTGGTCATATTGTCAAAGAGTTTCAGGCAAACGGCAAATGATTTCGACGTTTGTTATAAATATCGACGAAGAAATCCGAATCCTTAAGCGGTTTGCTTCCGGTACATTTCGGTTGAATTTTGAGAGGCGATATATTATAATTGAAGAAAATACGGCGGAATCTCAAAATCTGGTAAGAAAACCGGAAATTATCCGTCTCAGGGAGGTACAGGAAATGGATTATCAAAAGACTTATGAGGAATGGCTGGCCAGTCCTTATATTGACGAGAAGACCAAGGAAGAGCTGCGGGGCATAGGGGACGACGCAAATGAGATCAAAGAGCGCTTTTACACGGAGCTTTCTTTTGGGACTGCAGGACTTCGGGGAATTATCGGCGCCGGCATCAACCGGATGAATATTTACACGGTAAGAAAAGCGACGCAGGGGCTTGCGAATTATATCGTGAAGGCAGGCGGCAGGGAGAAGGGCGTGGCCATTGCCTTCGATTCCAGGAGGATGTCGCCGGAGTTTGCCGACGAGGCGGCTCTTTGTCTGGCGGCCAACGGCATCAAGGCCTATGTATTTGAATCCCTGCGGCCCACGCCGGAGCTTTCTTATGCGGTGCGGTCATTAAAATGCATTGCCGGCATCAACATTACGGCAAGCCACAATCCGCCGGAATACAACGGCTACAAGGTCTACTGGGAGGACGGTGCGCAGATTACGTTTCCCAGGGATAAGGAAATCATCGGGGAGGTCAATGCCATCACGGATTTCGGCCAGGTGAAAACCATGAAACGGGAAGAGGCGGAGGCAGCAGGGCTTTATCGGGTGATCGGCCCGGAGATGGACGACAGATACATGGAAGCCCTGAAAAAGCTGGCCATCCACCCGGAGATCATGAGGGAGG
>CATJIW010000179.1 GCA_949740745.1 uncultured Lachnospiraceae bacterium
CCTACCGGTGGTAAAGCCCACGAGCCGCAAGGCATGATTCGGTGTGATTCCGAAGCCGACAGTGACAGTCTGGATAGAAGAAGATGAACATACGGCGCAGGCCTGGTCTGTGCGGGGAGCTGCCTTGGAATGCTTTCATTCCAAGGCAGTTTTTTGTACAGGCCCATGCCGGTCACAATGCCCTGAACGATCTGTTCCGGGCATTTTTCTTTTGGGAGGAATCAGCATGAACGACAATGACTATATGCAGCTCGCCCTCCGGCTCGCCGGACGGGGCCTTGGGCGGGTTTCGCCCAATCCCATGGTGGGGGCCGTCCTGGTGAAGGATGAAAGGATCATCGGGCAGGGATGGCACGAAGCCTGCGGCGGCCTCCACGCCGAACGAAACGCCCTCGCTTCCTGCGGGGAGGATCCCGCCGGGGCGACCATGTACGTGACGCTGGAGCCCTGCTGCCATCACGGCAGGCAGCCTCCCTGCACGGATGCCCTTTTAGAAGCCGGGATCCGCCGGGTGGTGACAGGCTCCGCCGATCCCAATCCTCTCGTGTCGGGAAAGGGGATCCGGATTCTCAGGGAACAGGGCGTGGAGGTGACGGAGCATGTCCTGGAGGAGGAATGCCGCCGGCTCAACGAGGTATTTTTCCATTACATTCAGACAAAGCGCCCCTTCGTAGTCCTGAAATATGCCATGACCCTGGACGGAAAAATCGCCGCCTTCACCGGTAAATCCAAATGGATCACCGGGAAGGCCGCCAGAGAACACGTCCACCGGCAGAGACACCGGTATACGGCCATTATGACGGGAATCGGAACCCTTCTGGCCGACGACCCGCTCCTTACCTGCCGCATGCCGGGCGGAAAAAATCCCGTCCGCATCATCTGCGACACGCAGCTTCGCACGCCTCTTGCCTCGCAGGTGGTCTCCACGGCAGGCCAGGTGCCGACCATCCTTGCCACCTGCTGCACGGATAAAGAGAAATGGTCTGCTTACGAAGAGGCCGGCTGCCGCATCCTGCCCGTGGGCAAAAAGGACGGCCATATCGACCTTAAAGCGCTTATGGAGGCACTTGGCCGGGAACAGATCGACAGCATCCTTCTGGAGGGCGGCGCTGCCCTGAACTGGTCGGCCCTGGAAAGCGGCATCGTCCGGAAGGTACAGGCTTATCTGGCCCCGAAGCTTTTCGGCGGCCGGGATGCCAGGACTCCGGTGGAGGGGCCCGGCGTCCCCTCTCCCTCCGATGCGTTTTTTCTGAAAAACAGTACCGTGATCCGGCTGGGAGAAGATTTTCTGATTGAAAGCGAGGTGTGTCCCCATGTTCACCGGGATCATTGAAGAAACAGGAACCCTGGAGCGGATCCGGCCCGGCGCCCATTCCGCCGTGCTCACCATCCGCGCCGAAAAGGTATTATCAGGCACAAAGGCCGGCGACAGCATTGCCGTAAACGGCGTCTGCCTGACCGTTACGGCCCTCTCCTCCGGATGCTTCCTGGCAGACGTCATGCATGAAACCCTGAACCGCTCCTCCCTGGGGAACCTTGCCTGCGGGAGCCTGGTGAACCTGGAACGGGCCATGGCCGCAGACGGCCGTTTCGGCGGGCACATCGTCGCCGGGCATGTGGACGGAGTTGGAAAAATCACGCATATCCGCCGGGACGATACGGCCGTCTGGTACACGGTACAGGCAAAGCCGGAGGTTCTCCGCTACATTGTGGAAAAAGGCTCTGTCGCCGTGGACGGCATCAGCCTGACCGTGGCGGCCGTCACCGGGAAGGATTTTTCCGTCTCTGCCATTCCCCACACGGTCAGCCACACCGTTTTAAGGGTGCGGACGGAGGGCAGCCTGGTCAATCTGGAGACGGACGTCATCGGAAAGTACGTGGAAAAGCTTCTGTTCTCCCGCTCTCAAAGTGCGTCAGACGGCGCAGGACCGAAGGGCAGAGAGCCGGGAGCCGGGGGCATTACCAGAGAATTTTTATCCCAATACGGGTTTTAAGGAGGACAATCATGATACAGTTTCACACCATTGAGGAGGCCCTGGAGGATCTTCGGAAGGGGCGGATCATCCTGGTCACCGATGATGAAAACCGGGAAAACGAAGGGGACTTCATCTGCGCGGCCCAGTTTGCCACCACGGCCAATATCAATTTCATGGCAACCTACGGGAAGGGGCTCATCTGCATGCCCATGTCGGAGGAATATGTACAGAGGCTTAAGGTTCCCCAGATGGTAACCCGGAATACGGACAACCATGAGACGGCTTTTACGGTCTCCATCGACCACGTGGACACTTCCACCGGTATTTCCGCCGCCGAACGTTCCCTCACGGCCCTGGCCTGCGTATCGGAGGATGCAAAGCCGGAGGACTTCCGCCGTCCCGGCCACATGTTCCCGCTTTTAGCCAGGAAAAACGGCGTTCTGGAGCGGAACGGCCATACAGAGGCCACGGTGGACCTGTGCCGTCTGGCCGGATTAAAGGAATGCGGGCTCTGCTGCGAGATCATGGAGGAGGACGGGACCATGATGCGCACTCCCAGGCTTAAGAAGCTGGCAGAACGCTTCGGTTTAAAGTTCGTCACCATAAAGGCTCTGCAGAACTACCGCAAATGCCACGAAAAGCTGACAGACCAGGTGACCGCCGTCCGCCTGCCAACGAAATACGGGGATTTTAAGGCCTACGGCTTCGTAAACCGTTTAAACGGAGAACACCACGTGGCCCTGGTAAAGGGGGAGATCGGTGACGGAAGGGACGTCCTCTGCCGGGTTCATTCGGAATGCCTGACCGGGGACACCTTCGGCTCCCTCCGCTGTGACTGCGGCGAGCAGCTGGCCTCCTCCCTGTCCCAGATCGAAGCGGAGGGCCGCGGCGTCCTGCTCTATATGCGCCAGGAGGGCCGCGGCATCGGACTGATCAACAAGCTCCGGGCCTATGAGCTCCAGGAGCAGGGTATGGACACCCTGGAGGCCAACCTGGCTCTGGGCTTCGCCGGGGACCAGCGGGAATATTACATCGGCGCGCAAATTTTAAAAGAGCTTGGCGTAAAGAGCATGCGGCTTCTGACCAACAATCCGGACAAGATCTACCAGCTCTCGGAATTCGGCCTGGAAATCACCGCCAGGCTCCCCATCCAGATAAATGCCACTCCCCACGACCTGTTTTATCTGAAGACCAAGCAGGAACGCATGGGACATCTGCTCCACTATGAAAACGCCGACTAAAACCATTACGAGATACAGGAGGAACCAGCTTATGAAAACATTAGAAGGAAAACTTGTCGCAAAGAATTTAAAGATCGGCATCGTCGCCGCAAGATTTAATGAATTTATCACGTCAAAGCTTCTTGGCGGGGCCATGGACGGCCTCCTCCGCCATGACGTGCAGGAGGAAGACATCCATGTCGCCTGGGTGCCCGGCGCTTTTGAGATCCCGCTGATCGCATCCAAAATGGCAAAAAGCGGGAAGTATGACGCCGTCATCTGCCTGGGCGCCGTGATCCGTGGCTCCACCAGCCACTATGATTACGTCTGCAGCGAGGTGTCAAAGGGCATCGCCGCCGTCTCCCTGGAAAGCGGCGTTCCCGTCATGTTCGGCGTACTCACCACGGAAAACATCGAGCAGGCCATCGAAAGAGCCGGCACCAAGGCCGGAAACAAGGGCTATGACTGCGCCCTGGGAGCCATTGAGATGGTGAACCTGATCCGCCGGCTCGAATCCTAACCGGCAGATTTTTTAACAGATTTCTTAATTAGTAAGAAGTTCTCAGCAGCATTCTGCTGCCATCTCGATCACAGCCCAGGATTCCTCCCGGTACCGAAAGGCATCCCGGGTAATCCCCTCTGCCGCAAAGCCTGCCGATTCGTAGCAGCGCCTTGCGGCAGGGTTGTTCTCAAAGACTCCCAGCGTCGCCCGACGCATCCCAAGAATCCTGCCCGCATAGGCGAGGGCCTGCTTCACCATAGCCTTTCCCGCTCCCGTCCCACGCATTCCGGGCGAGACGACAATAAAGCCAAAATGGATGCTGTTCTTCTCATAATCGGCCTTCCGCATCAGAAGGTGCCCGGCCAGACGGCCGTCATCGTCAAGGGCTGCAAGGATCCAGCCCCTCTCCTCCTTCTCGAACCGTTCATAATAATCCAGAAGCTGCTCCATGGTGAGGGGCCACTCAAATTTCCCCGCACTCCATTTGGAAAAGCTTTCCTCGTCGGAAAACCATTCCAGCAGCTCCTTAAAATCCTCCTTTTTCCAGGGTCTCAGCCGAATCATAAGCCTTCCTTTCCCAAAAACACCTCCGCCAGCTCCATATCCTCCGGCGTCGTCACCTTGATATTTTTGTAGCTTCCCTCCACCAGCTTCGTCCGCTTCCTGAGAAACACCTCCGCCAGCATGGTATCATCCGTCACCGGAATCTGAAAGTCTCCCTCCCGAAATCTCTTATGGGCCTCGAGGATTACCGGATAGGAAAACCCCTGAGGCGTCTGAACGGCCCAAAGACTCTTCCTGTCCGGCGCATCCTCCGCCATGCCCGCCGCGTCCACCACCTTGATCGTATCCTTCACCGGCATCCCCGCCGTGCAGCTTCCGTATTCCTCCGCCCCGGAAAGCACCCGCTCAATGATCTCTCCCGTGACAAAGGGCCTGGCCCCGTCATGGATCAGCACATAATCACAGGGCCCCGCCGCCAGAAGTCCCGCATAAACGGAGTCATAACGTTCCCTTCCTCCTTCGATCACCTGCTTCACCTTAGAAAAGCCGTATTTCTCCACAAGGCTCTCCCTGCACCAGGAGACCTCGTCCGTCCCCGTCACAAGAATGACCTGGTCCACCCCGCTCTCCTCGAAAGCCTTCAAAGAATAATAAAGAACCTCGCGACCGCCAAGCTGTAAATACTGCTTGGGCACCCCGCTTCCCATCCGCTTCCCCCGACCGGCTGCCAGGACAATGGCCTTGACTGCTCTGCCGTTCATTGATTCTCCCCACATTGTTTTTCACCGCTCCCCAAGCTTTAAATTCGACACCGCATTCAGATCCCATCCGCTCCTCACGCCCTTTTTATACTCATAATAGGCGGCGGCCCCGATCATGGCCGCATTGTCGGTACAGAAAATCGGAGACGGATAATAAAGCTTCAGGCCCTCCCGCTCACAGGCCGCCGCCATGGCGGTTCGGAGGGCCGAATTGGAGGCTACGCCTCCGGCCATGGCGGCCTGGCGGATATCATACTCCTTCGCCGCCCGGACCGTATGATCCACCAAAACCTCCACCACCGCATTCTGGAACGAGGCCGCCAGATCCGCACGGTTCACCTGGTTCCCCGCCATTTTCTCATGGTTCAGATAATTAAGCACCGCCGATTTCAGGCCGCTGAAGCTGAAATCATAGGGACAGCCCTCGATCTTCGCCCTGGGGAACGCCATGGCGTGGGGATTTCCCTCCCTGGCCGCCAGGTCGATCTTGGGACCGCCGGGATACCCAAGGCCCACGGCCCTGGCCACCTTGTCAAAGGCCTCCCCCGCCGCGTCGTCCCTGGTCCGCCCGACGATCTCAAACTCGCCGTGATCCTTCATGACAACCAGGTGGGTATGGCCGCCGGACACGATCAGGCAGAGGAACGGCGGCTCCAGATCCGGATGCTCCAGGAAGTTGGCACTCACATGCCCCTCAATGTGGTGGACTCCCACCAGTGGAAGCCCGGCGCCGTAGGCCAGCGCTTTCGCCGCCGCCACCCCCACCAAAAGGGCGCCCACCAGCCCGGGGCCGTAGGTCACAGCCACCGCCGTCATCTCGGGGAGCGGCATCCCCGCCTCCGAGAGGGCCGCCCCGATCACCTGGTTGATCTTCTCGATGTGCTTCCTGGAGGCCAGCTCCGGCACCACGCCCCCGTACTGGGTATGGAGCGCGATCGGGGAGGAGTTCCCGTGGGAAAGGACCCCCCTGCCGTTTTTCGCCACCGCCGCCGCCGTCTCGTCGCAGGAACTCTC
>CATJIW010000180.1 GCA_949740745.1 uncultured Lachnospiraceae bacterium
AGAAGTCACTCGGGAAAGAATCCCTCCTGCCTTCTTAGGTCTTGCCTCCACGGCGCAAAGGGCTTTTCCCGGAAATATTGCCAGAATATTCAATGATTTTTTGAGTTTCGCAATTGCCTGACAGGCAAACTTAGGAAACACCCTGCGGGTATACCTGTATGCCCTGGGAACACGGGCAAACATAGGAAAGGAGTATTAATTGACATGGCTAAGGTTTTGATGAAGGGAAACGAGGCTCTGGCGGAGGCGGCGCTCCGGGCGGGCTGCAGGTTTTACAGCGGCTATCCGATTACCCCTCAGACAGAGATCCTGGAATATCTGTCCTGGAGGATGGCCGAGGTGGGCGGAGAATTTGTCCAGACGGAATCGGAGCTTTCCGGTATCAACATGCTTCTGGGGGCGGCATCGGCGGGGGCCAGGGCCTTTACCAGCACCTCAGGACCCGGATTTTCTCTGATGCAGGAGGGGCTCAGCTATATCGTGGCGGCGGGCCTGCCCCTGGTGGTGGTCAACGTGATGCGGGAGGGGTCCGGCCTTGGGAATATCGGCGCCAGCCAGGGCGATTATCTGCAGATGACCAAAGGCGGAGGACACGGGGATTACCATACCATCGTACTGGCTCCTTCCAACGTGCAGGAGAGCGCAGATCTGATGGCGGAGGCCTTTGACCTGGCGGAAACCTATCTCCATCCCGTTCTGATCTGCTCCGATGCGGCCATCGGGCAGATGGTGGAGGGCGTGGAGCTTCCGGAATTTAAGGAGCATGACATCAACAAGTTTGACTGGGCGGTGAGAGGCTGCAGGCCCGGAGACGAGATCCGCTCCATCCAGAATATTTATTTCCTGGATCCGGACTATGAGAAGCACCTTTTGGAAAAATACCACAGGATCGAGAAGGCGGAGCAGCGGTGGGAGGCCGTATGCACGGAGGATGCGGAGCTGATCCTGGCAGCCTACGGCATCAGCTCCCGCATGTGCAAGGAGGCCGTAAAGGAGGCGAGGGGGCAGGGGCTGAAGCTGGGCCTGATCCGCCCCATCACGCTGTGGCCCTTCCCGGTCAGGGCCTTTGAGGGGCTGGGAGATTCGGTGAAGGCGATCCTCAGCGTAGAGATGAGCACCCTTGGACAGATGGTGGACGACATCAGGCTGGCGACCGGCTGCAGGCTTCCCGTGGACCATTACGGCAGCATGCTGGCCCTTCCTGAATCGGACGGCATCATTGCAAAAGCGAAAGCTATTTTATCGGAGGTGGGAAAATGAAACAGAAAGCACCCGAAGCAATTGCACAGGTTCCCCATTCCTTCTGCCAGGGCTGCGCACAGGGAATCGTGAACCGTCTCATCGGCGAAATTATGGAAGAAATGGGCGCGGCGGACAGGCTGGTCGTGACGACGGATGTGGCCTGCGGGGCCATGAACGTGGAGGTCTGGAAATATGATACCATCGTGGGAGCCCACGGAAGGCCCATCCCTGCGGCCACCGGAGTGAAGAAGGTGAGGAAGGACGTCCTTTCCGTCGCCCATCTGGGGGACGGAGCGGCTTATAATATCGGCCTTGCGGAGACCATGCACGGTGCCCTGCGGGATGACGACGTGCTGGTGCTGGTCCTGAACAACGGCGTTTTCGCCATGACCGGAGGACAGACCTCGGCCACCACCCTGCTGGGCCAGAGGACGGCGTCCTCCGTACACGGCAGGAAGGCGGAAGTGGAGGGGCGTCCTTTCCATGTGGAGGAGGTCCTCGGAAAGATGGACATCGCCTATCTGGCCCGGTGCTCCGTGGATTCCGTGCCGGCCATCCGGACGGCGAAGAAATACATAAAAAAGGCGTTTGAGAAGCATCAGAGGGGAGAGGGCTTCTGTCTGGTGGAGATCCTGACGCCCTGCCCTACCAACTGGGGGCTTTCGGCGGTGGACAGCATGGAGCGCATCCGCAGAGAGGTCATTCCCCAGTATCCGCTGGGCGAGTTTATTGATAGAGGAGGAAATGACTGATGGCAAAAACAGAGATTATCTGCGCAGGCTTTGGCGGCCAGGGAGTCCTTGTCACGGGGCTGATCCTCGCCCATGCCGCAATGAACAACGATCAGAACATTCTGTGGTACCCCTCCTACGGCGTGGAAATGCGGGGCGGCACGGCGAACTGCAACGTGAAAATCAGCGACGATGAGATCGCCAGCCCTTTTGTGAAGGAGGCCGACATCGTGATTGCCCTGAACGATGCGTCCGTCATGAAATTTGAAGAACGGGTCAGGCCGGAGGGTTACCTGTTTGTCAACAGCTCCACCGTCAAGCCCAGGGAATACCGGAAGGATATCCACGTCATCCTGGTGCCGGCGACGGATATCGCCAACGGCGAGGGAAATCCGAGAGGCGCCAACATTGCCGTTTTGGGCGCCCTGGCAAAGGTGACCGGGATTTTCGGCGTGGATTACCTGAGAAGTTCCGTGGATCATTTCTTTGAGAAAAAAGGAAAGATCAATCCGAAGAATGCCCTGTGCTTTGACAAAGGCGCGGCGCTTTTTGACTGACGGGGGTTAAGGCTATGGATTTAAAACGTTTTTTGAAGCCCAGGACCATTGCGGTGGTCGGGGCCACGGAAAAGGAGGGCTTTGCCGGAGGCACCTGCCGGAACAACATGGATTATGCGGCGGATCTTGCCCATGTTTATTTTATCAATCCGGGAAGAGACACGGTCTTCGGAAAGAAATGCTATCCCAGCCTGGCCGACGTGCCGGAAGCCATTGACACGGTGGTGATCGGCACGCCGAAAAAAACGGTGGCCGGCCTCCTGCGCCAGGCCAAGGAAAAGGGGGCGGCGGGAGCCGTCGTCTATGCCAGCGGGTTTTCTGAGATCGGAACGGAGGAGGGAAAGGCCGACGAACAGGAGTTAAAGGAGACGGCCGAGGAGCTGGATCTGGCCGTTATGGGCCCCAACTGCGCCGGTTTTGTCAATTACGTGGACGGGCAGTACTGCTATTCCATCCTCCATCCGAAACGGGACCGGAAGGGGAGCGTGGGCTTTGTATCCCAGAGCGGGCAGATCTGCATGTCCCTGATGGACAGCCCCAATATGACCTTTTCCTACTGCATATCCTGCGGCAACAGCAAGGCGGTCAGTGCAGAACGGTATCTGGACTTTCTGATCGATGATCCGGATACGAAGGTGGCGGCCATGTATCTGGAGGGAGCCAATGACCCGGCGCTTTTAGAGTCCTGTTTCCGGAAGGCGGCCCTGAAAAGGAAGCCGGTGGTGGTGCTGAAGGCCGGGCGGAGCGAGCGGGCCAGCGCCATCGCCGCTTCCCATACCGGTTCCATGGCGGGGGCCGACGCCGTTTTTGACGCCCTGTTCCGGAAATACGGGGTTATCCGGGTAGACGACATGCAGGAGCTGCTCAGCACCTGCCTGATGTTTGCGCAGCTGCGGGCCCTGCCGGAGGAACGGTGTAATTTTGCGGCCATCTGCTTATCCGGCGGAGAGACGGCCATCTGTGCCGACGAGGGCTTTAAGCATGGGATCCGCTACGCCGATTTTGAAGAGGCGACGGTGGAAAAGCTCGGAGGGCTGCTGCCTTTTTATGCGTCTCCGAGGAACAATCCGCTGGATATCACGGCAACGCCTGCCTATCAGCCGGAGGTGCTGGCGGATACGATCCTGGCGGTTATGGACGATCCAAACGTGGATATGGCGCTTCTGGGCTTTACGCTGATGGACGAGATTGTCGACGAGTCTTTCTACATTATGTTCGAAGGGATCCGGATGGCCCTGGAAAGGACGAAGAAGCCCTTTGCCTGCCTGAATTTCATTGAGATGTCCAGGAACGCAGATTTGACGGAGCGGTTTAAGGGGCTTGGCGTGCCGATGCTTCCCTGCACCAAATATGCGTTTGCGGCCCTTAAGCATCTGCAGGAGCACGTGGCTTACCGGGCCGGGGAGCGGACCCTTGCGGTGGCGATCCCCGGAAAGAAGCTTACCGGAAGACGGACCCTGGGAGAATACGCCGGCAAAAAGCTTCTGCAGCAGTTCGGCCTGGAGATCGATACCGGGACCGTGGCGGTCACGAAGGAGGAAGCGGCGGCGGCCGCAGAGGCGTGCGGCTATCCGGTGGCAGTGAAGGTCGAGTCGGATGAAATCCTCCATAAATCGGATATGGGAGGAGTGAAGCTGAAGCTTACGGACCGGGCGCAGGTGGAGGCAGCTTACGATGAAATCATGGAGAATGCGGCGAAGCGGGCTCCGGGGAAAAAGGTGAACGGCGTCCTGGTGCAGCGGATGCTGGAACCGGGGAGGGAGATCATTGCAGGCGTTAAAAGCGATCCCCAGTTTGGCCCCATGGTCCTTCTGGGACTGGGCGGCGTGTTTACGGAGGTGTTCAGGGACACGGCCCTTTATCCGGCGCCCTTGAATCAGGCGGAGGCCATGGACATGATCCGTTCTCTCAAGTCTTACAGGCTTTTGACCGGATACCGGGGAGAGGAGCCCTGCGACCTTTCTGCCCTGGCAGAGTTCATTGTCCGTCTCGGCGATTTCGCGGCGGCCCATAAGGATTCGCTGATCGAAATGGACATCAATCCCCTGTTTGTTTATCCGGAGGGGAGAAAGCCGGCGGCAGCGGACGCGCTGATCGTACTGGCGGAGGAATAGGATTTTTATGAACCATTGATCGTGAAGGAGGAAAAAACGATGCTGAACATCCGTATTGAAAAAACGAAGGCCCCCAAGGAAAAGCCGGATATGGTGAACAACCCGCCCGCCTTTGGGAGCATGACCACGGATCATATGTTTATTATGGATTATAAGAAAGAAAAGGGATGGCACGATCCCAGGATCGTCCCCTACGGGACTATTGCGGTGGAGCCCATCTGCATGAGCTTCCATTATGCCCAGGAAATTTTTGAGGGCATGAAGGCATTTTTGTCGGCAGACGGCAATCCGCTCCTTTACCGGCCGGATATGAACGCAAAGCGGTTTCAGCGTTCGGCCCGCCGGGTATGCATCCCGGAAATTCCGGTGGAGGATTATCTGCAGGCGGTGACGGAGTTCGTGCGCCTGGAGAAGGACTGGATCCCCACGGAGCCGGAGACCTCCCTGTACTTAAGGCCGGTCTGCTTCGCCACCCAGGCGTCTGTGGGCGTGGAAGCGGCAGACGAATATAAGTTTTTCATCGTGGCCTGCCCGGTCAAGGCATACCACACCGGCTTCAATGCAGACGACAGCTGCTGGGTGGAGACCAAATATGCCCGCGCCTCGGAAGGAGGCACCGGAGGCGACAAGTGCGGCTGCAATTATGCGAATACTCTGCTTCCTCAGGCCAATGCGGAGGCCCGCGGCTATACAGAGGTGCTGTTTGCCGACGGCACGGAGCATAAGTATATCGGAGAGATCAGCGCCAGCAACGTGATGTTTGTTATTGACGGCGTGGTGTGCACGCCGGAGCTGGACGGCACGATCCTGCCCGGCATTACCAGGGACAGCATCTTAAGCCTCTGCAGGGAATGGGGGATCCCCTGTGCCGAACGGAAAATTTCGGTTGACGAATTGAAGGAAACGCTGCAGAATGGAACATGTACAGAAGCCATGTCCCTGGGAACGGCCGTGGTCATCGAGCCGATCGGAAGCTTCGGCTTTGAAGACGCCGGGCGCCTGACGGTGGGGAACGGAGAAGTGGGCCCCATCAGCAAACGGCTCTACGACGCGATCATCGCCATGCAGCACGGCGAGATGGAAGCGCCGGAGGGATGGGTCGTGGAAGTAAAGTAAGGCAGTACGTTTTTCATTATATAAAGTAAGGCCGGGGGCGTCTGCGGAAACAGGCGCCCCTGCCGTATGTGCGGAGCGTTATGTTAAGACAGCTAAAAGGAAATACCGGTTCCCTTTCCATCGGAACCGCAGAAATCGGGATTTATTGCCTGAATGAGAACGAGGTGGTCCTGATCGATTCGGGAGACCGGCCTTCTCCCGCTCTTTTCGGGATGCTTGAGGAGCGGAGCTGGAGGGTAAAGGCCATTATAAACACACATCTCCATGAGGATCATATTGCCAACCATGAAGCCCTTGTGGCCCGGTACGGCTGCACGGTCTATGCGGGAGAGGCGGAGCCGGAGGATGCGAAGCTGTGGGGCATTTCTCCTTCCTGGCCCCTTGTCCTTACAAAGCCGGATGCGGCCGTCGCCGTCGGAGGGGCAGAGTTTCTTACGGTCTTTACGCCGGGACATTCCCTTGGCCATCAGCTTGTGGCCACGCCGGACGGGGTCTGTTTCCTGGGAGACGCCGTTATGACCGTGGATGCGCTCTCTCGGGCAAAGCTTCCCTTTCGGCTGGAGCTTCCCGGATCGCTTAAAAGCATGGAGCGGATCCGGGGGCTTTCCTTCCCTCTTTACTGTGCGGCCCACAAAGGGGTGATCCGGCCGGAAGAGCTTTCCGGCACGGCGGCGGCCAATGAAAGGCGGGAGGAGGAGCTGCTTGCCCTCCTTCGCAGGCTCAGACAGGAGCCGGAGGGGGAGGACGGGCTTTCCCTTCGGTTTATGCGGGCCCTTGGGATCACCAACCCCGAAACTTTAGAGAAGACATACATGAAGGTTTCGGCGCAGGCCAGGATCCGGGCCGTCCGGGACAGAAGTAGTGCAGTTCCTCATTGAAAAATCCTTCTGTCCGTGGTACATTATTAAAGAAGAGACGGATGGAAAGGAATATGTCAATGAAGGTGTTAACGAAAAAAGCTTCGAAATGGGCGGCCGGCGGGAGGAGGAAAAAGACGCTTCTGTTCTGCGGCCAGGATGTCTATGTGCTGGGGATGATGATTGCACTTATTTCGTTTCTGGGCTTTCTGGTGGAGAACCTCTGGCTGGCTTTTACGAAGGGGTATATCAATAACCGGAATATGAACGCACCGTTCCTTTTGGGCTACGGGCTGATGGTCATGGCCATGTATTTTATGTTCGGGACGCCCCAGGAGATGAATCTGCCCAGGCGGATGAGGAGCAGGGCGACCAAATATAAACGGTATGCGCTGTATTTTCTTGGGGTTATGCTGCTGGTGTGCGCCGGGGAGGTCATTCTGGGGACCATGGTGGAACGGCTGTGCGGGATTGAATACTGGAATTATTCCGGGATTCCCTTACATATCACCAAATATACCTCCATACCCACCAGCGCGGCCTTTGCCTCGATGATCACATTGTTCATGGGGCGTTTTTTCCAGCCGATCTTAAGATTTTTGTCCAGGCTGGACTACCGCATCCTTCGGGCGGTGAGTGTGACCCTCTGTGTGATCATGCTGTGGGATTTTCTGATCAGCCTTGGCATTATGATTCGGAAAAAGGATTTTTACCGGAAGTGGAAGATCCTTCTGCGGTAGGCCCAAAGGAGCGGGGCCCGGCCGCAGAAGAAACGGAGAGGCTTTCCGGAATCAGAAATTAAGATGGGAAAGGTAGGCGTCCTGGAAGCCGGGAAGAGCCGCCAGTTCCAGAAACTTTGTGCTTTTTGCCAGTTCTTCGGCAGTCTTCAGGGCGCCGCGGGAGAGGGCGGCCAGTCTGGCCCCTTCTCCTGCGGCGTTTCCGATTCCCCGGATCCGGTCCAGGAGGACGGGCGGGATCAGGCCGATGCGGCAGGCGCTTTCCGGAGAGAGATAATTTCCGAAAGCTCCGGCCAGGAGGACCGAACGGATGTCGGCGGGGGAAACTCCCATGGCCTGGCAGAGGGAATCAATCCCGGCAGCAATGGCAGACTTGGCAAGCTGCACCTCCCGGACGTCTTTCTGCGTCAGATAGATGCCGTCCGGGTCCTCTGTCAGGAGAAAGGCGGTGCCCCCGTCTTTTTTTACGAGGCGGTGTCCGTAAAGGGACGCGGTACGCTCCGGCCATTTGGAGGGCGGGTTCATGCGGCCGCGGGGAGAGAGGATCTTAAGGTCTAAAAGGCAGCAGATCAGATCCATAAGGCCGGAGCCGCAGATGCCTGCCGGGGGAAGGCCTCCGATGGTGGTGAAATGCAGCTCTCCTTCCTCCGTGAAGGCACGGTCGACTGCCCCTGCCGCTCCCCGCATGCCGCAGCAGATCCTGGCGCCCTCGAAGGCGGGGCCGGCAGCCGTGGAGCAGGTATATCGGAGGCTTCCCTTTGCAAGGACCAGCTCGCCGTTGGTGCCGATGTCCAGGATCAGAGTCAGCTCTCTTAAGGCGGCTTCGGGCAGCGAGAGAAGCACACTCACGGTATCTCCGCCCACAAAGCCCGCAATGGAGGGGAACACGGCCGCCTGGGCCTCCGGATGGACCGGGAGCCCAAGGGAGGCGGCGGGGAGAAGCTGCAGCTCGTCCACGGTGGCCGTGTAGGGGGCGCAGAGCAGGGACTCCGGGGAAACTCCCAGATACAGGTGCTGCATGCAGGTATTCCCGACAATGGCGGCAAAGCAGATGTCTTCCGGGGAGATCCCGGCTTTTTTGCTGTTTTCTTCCGTCAGGGAACGGAGGGCAGAGCGGATCAGGGCGGTCAGCCTGCCGTCTCCGTGGGAAAGGTCGTATTCGCTGCGGCTGATCACGTCGCCGCCGTAGGCGGTCTGGGGATTCAGCATGCTGCTGACGCTTGCCTGGCGTCCGGTCTCCCCGTCCAGCAGGTAGGAGACCACGGTGGTGGTGCCGATATCGAAGGCCAGCACATAAACCGGCTTTGCATCCCTTCGGACAGACAGCAGGCGGTCCTGGCAGAGGACAAAATTCCCGCGGCGGTCAAGCTCCTCCAGCCTGCGGTGGAGGGAGGCGGCCACGGAAAGGGGGATCTGCACCTGCTCCCCCAGCGCCTGTTTTACACACCGGCATTCTGAAAAGGATTCTCCGATGGGACAGGCGGGGATCACGGCATCCACGGTCCGTACAAGGGGATTCGGAAGCCGGCCTTTCGTGCCGTTTTGAAGGGCGCTTTCGGAAGGGCCTGCGGTTCCTTTGCCGGCTTCCAGGATCCGGTTCCCGGCGGGGGCCGAGGGGATCCGGACGGTCAGATCCTCTGTGACAGCAAAGGAGCAGGCGGGATGGATGCCCGGGGTTTGGCCGTTTAATACGGAAACTCTGCACTTTCCGCATTTCCCATGGCCGCCGCAGGGAGCGTCGACGGGAAGGGAGGCAGCGCGGACGGCGTCGATCAGCAGCGTCCCTTCCGGGACTTTTACGGTGGTCTGGTATCCGTAAAATGAAATGACTGGCATAGGGAATCCTCCTGTTTAAAGGGAATTGTCAGGGTAATTTATTGTGCTGGGGCTTCTGGACAAAGGAACTGCGGCGGGGGTGGGAGTCGATCAGGCCCTCTCCGGCAAATTCTGTATCTGTCATGTCAGAAATCCTTTCTATATTCTAACTTGCCGTAAGTCTAATAAGTAACCGCAAGGTCCGCGTCCGTGATCCGTCCTCCCGGCCGGACGGTCAGGAACCGGGCCGGATCCCAGGGGCCTGTGAGCAGCGTCCGGAGGTAGTCCGCCGAGACCGGGATTACCTGGCAGTCCAGGGAAAAGGTCCCGGCGATCCGCTTCGCTTCCGGCAGGGCGCCGTCTATGTCGTAGCATCCGGTATCCAGAAGGGCGATCCGCCGGTAGTGGGCGAAGAGGGCCTGAAAGATCCGTCTGGTCCGGGCCTCTCCGTATTTTTCCAGGGAGCGCTGATATTCCTTCCAGATATTGGATTCGCCCCGGAGCCATCCTTCCGTCAGAAAATAGGAGTCGTTCCAGAGAAGCTTTTCTTTGCAGCTTCCGAACAGAAAGGAAATGCAGTCGTCCGTCCTCGGAAGGATCAGCTCCGCCTGCCGGGCCGAAAGGCCGCAGACGGCGTTTCCGCAGAAGCCGGTGGCAAACAGGATCCGGCCATAGCTTCCGGAAGCATCGATCCGTTCCTGAAGGGTCCGGTTCAGTTTTTTCTTTACGTTATGCAGGCCGGCCTCGATCCAGGATATGTCATACCGGACGGAACACGCCTCCATGGCCGAGAGAAGCTCGTTTTCCGTGGTCCTGCAGCCGATCACAAGTGTGTCCAATGGGCCCCCTCCTGAACATCAGTTTTTCGTTATGCCTTCATCATATCGGGATTCCGGAAAGAAGTCAAGAAGAGGCTAATCTGGTTAACAGGACCATACATCTTGTCTATATTAAAAGGAAGCTTTGGAAGCCTTATATGTATACTGTGAGCGGAATCAGTCCATCCGGCCTGCTGCCGGGGCTGATCTGAAACTTGTTTTATCTCTTGCAAGGCGTCTTCTGATTCTGTATAATGGGATCGTGCAGGCAGTGACCGGGAACGGTTCAGAACGGTTTTGGAGGGGAGCTACAAGGTGAAAAAAACAGGATTTGACAATGAAAAATATCTTCAGATGCAGTCGGCCCATATCAGCGAGCGGATTTCCAAGTTCGGAGGGAAGCTGTATCTGGAGTTCGGGGGAAAGCTGTTTGACGATTATCATGCGTCCAGGGTGCTTCCGGGCTTTGAGCCGGACAGCAAGCTGAAAATGCTTCTGCAGATCAAGGAACGGGTGGAGATCGTGGTGGCGCTCTCGGCCGCCGACATCGAGGCCAACAAGGTGCGGGGGGATCTGGGGATCACCTATGATTCCGACGTGCTCCGGCTGATTGACGAGTTCCGGGGCATCGGCCTTTATGTGGGGAGCGTGGTGCTGACCAGATATCAGGGCCAGCCGGCGGCAGAGGCGTTCCAGAAGCGTCTGGAACCCCTGGGAGTGAAGGTTTACCGCCATTATCCCATCGAGGGGTATCCGTCCAATCTGACGAAGATTGTAAGCGACGAGGGATACGGGAAGAACGAATATATTGAGACGACCAGGGAGCTGGTGGTGGTGACGGCGCCGGGGCCCGGCAGCGGCAAGATGGCCACCTGCCTGTCCCAGCTTTATCATGAGCATAAGCGGGGCATCCAGGCGGGCTACGCCAAGTTCGAGACCTTCCCCATCTGGAATCTGCCCCTGAAGCATCCGGTCAACCTGGCCTATGAGGCGGCTACTGCGGATCTGGACGATGTCAATATGATCGATCCCTTCCATCTGGAGGCGTACGGGGAGACCACGGTCAATTACAACCGGGACGTGGAGATTTTCCCGGTGCTTTCCGCCATGCTGGAGAAGATCATGGAGACCTGCCCCTACAAGTCCCCCACGGACATGGGCGTCAATATGGCGGGCAACTGCATTTTTGACGACGAGGCGGTGAAGGAGGCTTCCCGTCAGGAGATCATCCGCCGCTATTATACGGCTCTGTGCGGCCGGAGGAAGGGCCTTACCCCGGACAATGTGGTTTACAAGCTGGAGCTTCTCATGAAGCAGGCGGGAGTGACGGCGGAGGAGCGGGCCGTGGTGCGGCCGGCGCTTTTGAAGGAAGAGGCGACGGGAGAGCCGGCGGCGGCCATCGAGCTTCCCGACGGCACTATCCTCACCGGCCGGACCTCGGAGCTTCTGGGGCCCTCCTCGGCCGTGCTTTTAAACGCCCTTAAGACCCTTGGCGGCATTGAGGACGGCGTCCATCTGATCTCTCCGGTGATCATTGAACCGATCCAGAAATTAAAGGTCGGATCCCTGGGGAACAAGAACCCCAGGCTTCACACCGACGAGGTCCTGATCGCTCTTTCTATCTGTGCGGCTGCGGACCCGGAGGCAAAGAAGGCCATGGACCAGCTTTCGAAGCTGCAGGGGTGCGAGGCCCATTCTACGGTGATTTTATCCCACGTGGACGAGCAGATGTTCCGACGGCTGGGCGTCAACATTACCTATGAGCCCAAATATCAGAGCTCCAGGCTGTATCATGTATAATGCCCTGACCGGACGGGAAGGCCCCGGACTGTACTGCGTATGGCATACGGTCCGGGGCCTTGTCCGCTATTGGGGAGAACGCTGCGGCCCGTATGCCAGCGCCGCTCCAATGAATCCCCGGAACAGGGGATGGGGCTTGTTTGGCCTGGATTTGAATTCCGGGTGGGCCTGGGCCGCCAGGAACCAGGGGTGGGAGGGAAGCTCGATCATTTCCACGATCCGGCCGTCGGGAGAGAGGCCGGAGAGAAGGAGGCCCTGCTCTGTCAGCTCCTTCCGGAATGCGTTGTTGACCTCGTAGCGGTGCCGGTGTCGTTCACTGATCCTTTCCGTTCCGTAGAGAGCGTACGCTTTGGAGGCTTTGTCCAGGATACAGGGACAGGAGCCGAGCCTTAAGGTGCCGCCGATCTCCTCGACGCCGTCCTGGTCCGGCATGAGATGGATGACCGGATGGGCCGTCAGGGGATCCAGCTCGGAGCTGTGGGCGTCCGCATAGCCGATCACGCTGCGGGCAAATTCCACGATGGCAAGCTGCATGCCCAGACATAGTCCCAGGAATGGGACCTTATGTTCCCTGGCGTAGCGGATGGCGCAGATTTTTCCTTCGACGCCCCGGCTTCCGAAGCCTCCGGGCACCAGGATGCCGGATACGCCTCCGAGGATTTCCGATACGTTTCCGTCGTTTACCGTCTCAGAATCGACCCATTTGATATTCACGTCCGCCCGGTGGGCGACTCCGCCGTGGCGCAGGGCCTCTGCCACGCTGAGATAGGCGTCGTGGAGCCGGACGTATTTGCCCACCAGGGCCACGGTCACGCTCCGTTCCGGATGCTTCCAGGCATTGATCATGGCGGTCCAGTCGTGAAGCTTTGGCTCCGGGCAGTCTAAATCCAGGCACTTGCAGACGGTCTGGGCCAGATGCTCTTGTTCCATGGCGAGGGGGGCTTCATATAAAATATCGACGTCCAGGTTTTGGAGGACATGGCTTGCGGGAACGTTGCAGAAGAGGGAGATTTTGGCGCGGAGCCGGCTGTCTAAGGGATATTCGGAGCGGCATACGATGATATCAGGCTGGATGCCGATCCCCTGCAGCTCTTTGACGCTGGCCTGGGTAGGCTTGGTCTTTAATTCGCCGGAGGCTTTGAGATAGGGAATGAGAGTGACATGGATCAGGACGGCGTTTTTGTGTCCCACGTCGTGCTGGAACTGCCGGATGGCTTCCAGGAAGGGCTGGCTTTCTATGTCGCCGACGGTGCCCCCCACCTCGATGATGGCGATCTGCGTGTCTTCGGCGGAGTCATTGCGGTGGAACCGGCTTTTGATCTCGTCGGTGGTGTGGGGGATGACCTGCACGGGGCTTCCGCCGA
>CATJIW010000181.1 GCA_949740745.1 uncultured Lachnospiraceae bacterium
GTTCAAAGTAAATGTCGTGTTGTCAATAACGTTGAGAACCGGTTTTGTATCAGGACCGAACACGATCTGAGCCAGATTCTTGATCAGCATGCTGATACCAATGGTACACAAAAGAGAAATGTGCCTGGGAGCGTTGAAGAAACGCTCATAACAAAGCTTGTAGACAATACTGCCGATGATAAAGGAGCCTGCAAACGCCCCCAGGATCGCCAGCGGAAGATTGTTGCTGAGTCCTGTAAAAATATAATACGACGAAAATGCCCCGATCATCATAATCTCGCCGTATGTAAATGTAACCATGCCCACTACACCCACGATAACGGAATAACCGATTGCCATCAAAGCATAAATAGATCCCTGACAAATCCCGTTAATGAGCTGATTAAGAATATATTCCATACCCTTCCTCCATTCATGAAAAGACGGGGCGGCGTGTGCCGCCCCGCTTCCTTTTCATCTCAACTTGTTAACGGTTTCTCAGAATCCGGCTGCGCCGAACTCAAAGCCTTCCAGAACCTTCCACTCACCGCCTTCGATGCCGCAGATCATGTAATTTCTCTTGATATCGCCGTCTGCCTCGAACTTGATGGAGCCGGTCACGCCGGTGTACTCAGGAAGCTCTGCCAGAGCGTCGCGGAGCGCATCGCGGGTCACCTCGCCGTCGATATTCTTTACGGCCTCAGCCAGCAGATACACACAGTCGTATGCACATGCAGGATGGATTGTGGGAGCAAAGTTGGATCTCTCCTGGAACTTCTCTGCCCATGCGGTCAGCTCTGCGTCTTCCGGATCAAAGAAGAAGGGAGAAGTCACGATCAGGTTATCCTTGTCGCTCAGTCTGCCGGCCACCTGCTCGCTGGTTCCCGGCCCCAAAGCCACATGCTGGATCTCCCAGCCTGCCGCATCTGCCTGATTGAAGATGTCCGCAACGGGATCACCCTGGTCCATAACAACCAGAACGTCAGGATTCTCGGCCTGCATCTTGGTAATCAGGGAGCTGAAATCCTTCTCGCCGGTCGCATAGGTCTCAACCACTACCTCCAGGCCTTCCTTCTCTGCCTGAGCGATAAAATTGTCATAGCAGGATTTTCCCCAGTCGCTGTCTACGCGGATGACTGCGATCTTCTGGGCCTTTAAGTACTCCTTCAGCACATATTTCGCAAGGAAAGGAGCCTCTACGTCCTGACGACCCATGATTCCGAAGAAATATTTGCTCATGGCTGCATAGTCGGAAGCAGACGCAGTGGGACTCAGCTGCAGAATGCCGTAGCTGTCGCAGATCTGCGCAGTCGCCTTGCAGGCGCCGGAGGAGAAATCACCCAGAAGGGCCATGATCTCGTCATCCTCTGCAAAAGCAGTCGCCATGGTGGAAGTCGTAACAGGCTCGCTCTGCGTATCCTTGATGTCGATCTCAAAGGTATAGCCGTTCGCACCGCCGGCCGCATTGATCTCTTCGATAGCCATGTTAAAGCCGATATCAAAGCCCTTGCCGTACTCTGCGTACTGTCCGGTCAAAGGAGCCAGTCCGCCCAGCTTGATCACGCCCTTGCTCTCGACGTTCTCTGCTGCGGAAGCCTGTGTCTCGTCGCCTCCGGCCGCCTGCGTTTCATCGCCTCCGGCCGCCTGGGTCTCAGGTGCTTTCGTTTCCTCTTTCTTGTCGCCGCAGCCTGCCAGGACAGATGCCGCCAGTGCGAAAGTCAGAGTCAGTGCCAAAACTCTTTTTTTCATGTTTTTCCTCCTTCTTAAATAAAAAAACAGCTTCCAATTCCTCTGCCGGAATAAATCCCCGCCGCAGATTCCTTTAGAAGTAATCATATCAGTACTATTCTCCTTTGTCAACATTTATTTTGTCATTTTCCTGTTTTTTTCAGCTATTTCATTCTCGTTTTTGTTAATTTTAGCTGATTTTCCAGCCAGATCCCAAAAATGACGAGGAAACGGACCATTTCCTCGTCAAAACCTCGAAAAAAGTAATCAGATTAATCCAGGCAGACCCCGTTTTATAAACAGGCCGTAAACTGCCGCATGCATTCCGCCCCCAGCATGACCACGCTTTCCGGATGAAGAAACGACGTGACGTTTTTGTCAAACAAAAGATTCATCTTAGCCGGAAACTCTTCGTCCCCGTCCCAAAAGATCGCCTGCAGAGGGACACAGAAAAACGCCGGAACCAAAAACGCTGCGTCCCCATAAGGAAGGTGCTCATACCCCAGCCTTCTGCCGGCCTCCAGAAAGGCTTCCGGCCTCCCGGCAAACCTCCTCGCAGACGGTTCCAGCACCTGGCGCTCAAACGCCCCCTCGAAAATGCCTGCATCCTTCACGTCCCGAAAAGGCACCCATTCCCCGGAATTTACCGCTCCTGGCTTCGCATAATAAAGAAAATTATAGATGGCCATGGCCTCGTCGAAGGAGGGCTCATAAGCCGGCCGGCCGGGCACCCGGATCCGGCCGGTTTTCCGGACGATCTCATGGGGAATCCCAAAATAATCCAGGCGGATCACGTCCCCGTCAAAGGTCTCAAGGCCCACCTTCCTGCAAAGCGCCTCCTGGTCCCAGCCCAGGAAGTCCAGCCTCCACTTTTCCAGCACCCGTTTGTAATTATCAGACGTTCTCTCTTCCATCCCGCTCCTCCTTAACTGCCGCTCATTTTTAAAAACGCAATCTCCTCCGCCCACCCCGCGTCGTCGTTGGGCGTCTCCAGAATGCAGGGAAGGCCCTGCACCGCCGGATGCTTCACCAGCCTCTCAAAGGCCGGACGGCCGATATGCCCCTCGCCAAGCCTTGCATGGCGGTCCTTCCTGCACCCCCGCTCTCCCTTGCTGTCATTGACATGGATCACCTTCAGGCGCTCAAGGCCGATGACCCGGTCAAACTCCGCAAACACCTCGTCCAGCCTGTCCACGATGTCATAACCCGCATCCCACACGTGGCAGGTGTCCAGACAGACGCCGGCTTTTTCCGGAAACCGGACCCGGTCCAGAATCTCCCGAAGCTCCTCAAAGCATCCGCCCAGCTCGCTTCCCTTCCCGGCCATGGTCTCAAGAAGCACCGTGGTGCGCTGTCCCGGCCGTATAATCGTATTCAGAACATCGGCGGTCAGCTCGATCCCCTTTTCCTTCCCCTGCCCCACGTGGCAGCCCGGATGGAGGTTATAATAATTCCCCGGCATATGCTCCAGCCTGGAAAGGTCGTCCGACATGGTCTCCTTCGTAAAATCACGAAGGTCCTCTCTCGCCGCACAGGGATTGAGAGTATAGGAGGCGTGGGCCGCCACCGGCCCCAGCGCAAGCTCCTCTGCCAGGATCAGAAACCGCTCCAGATCCGGCAGATTCAGCTTCTTCGCCCGTCCCCCTCTGGGACTTCTGGTAAAAAAGGCGAAGGTGTTTCCGCCCAGCTTCCGGATCTGCTTCCCCATGGCCTCGTAGCCTCCGGCAGAAGAAATATGGCTTCCTGCGTATATCATGCGTCCTTTATCCTTTCCCGTTCTCAGTTTTCCTCTGCCCTCCGTCCGGGCCGCTCATCCGTCCGCCAGTCAGCCGATGATCCGCACCTTTCCCGCAAAACTCCCCGCCGGGCCGCCGAAAGAGCCGTTCCTTCTTTCTTGCCATCTGCCGGATTATCAGGTATACTGGTTCCAGCAATCCTTATTGTCTTTTGCCTGCTTATGTCCGCCGGCAGCCCCGGCGAAAGGAGCCTTTCATGAAAAAATTCAAACAGATCGTCTGTATCCTCGGTGCGGCAGCGCTGGCCGGAATCTATGTCTGCACTCTGATCTTCTCCATTACGGACCAGACTCAGACTAAATCCTGGCTGAGCGCCTCCCTCTACGCCACCGTGGCCGTCCCCATCTTTCTGTATGCCGTCCTTCTGATCACAAAGCTGCTGGATCGAAGGAACAGGGAGGAGAAAGAAAAACGGCCGTGACCGGATGACCTATTCCTCCCGTTCTTCCCTGATCAGAAGCTCCACGGCGCGGACGGCCGCGCGGACGGCCAGGGCCGTGTCATGGCAATGGGGATCCGAAAGCCCTTTCTTTTTCCGTTCCTGATTCCAGATGACGTTCAGCACGCAGCCGGCGCGCACGCCCAGAACCTGCGCCACGATATAGAGAGCCGCGCTCTCCATCTCCGAAGCCAGGCAGCCGGCCCTCAGCCACATATCCCATTTATCCTGAAGCTCCTTCCCGCAGGGCATCCTCTCCGGAGCATGCTGCCCGTAAAAGCTGTCCTTGCACTGGACGACCCCCAGATGGAAGCCCGCCCCCAGCTCCTTTGCGGCCTGCCGCAGGGCCCCCGTCACTTCAAAGTCCGCCACCGCCGGGAAGGCAATATCCACGTATTCCTTCGAGGTCCCCTCCATGCGGACGGCTCCGTTCGCAATGACCAGATCCCCGCCCATGACCTTTTCCGCCATGCCGCCGCAGGTCCCTACCCGGATCATGGTCCGCACGCCGGTCTGGTACAATTCCTCCACGCCGATGGCCGTGGACGGGCCGCCCATTCCCGTGGACATGACCAGCACCTTTTCTCCGGACACCTCGCCGATCCAGGAGGTATATTCCCGGTTCTGTCCCAAAAACCTGGGATTTTCCAGATAAGCCGCAATTTTCTCCACCCGCCCCGGATCTCCCGGAAGTATCGCATACCTGGCTCCGTGGCTGTCGTCCAGGCCGATATGATACATTTTCTCCATGGCTGTTCCTCCTTGCTTTAAAGAAAAATTTACAACTTGATTTCACCCTCCAATCTTGGTATGATGGAAAAAGAACATTTTTCGGCAAAAACCGATTTTATCTGGAGGGTGTCCATCATGTCCGAACCGCTTACTTTGTATAAACTCATGATTTTATATATGTTAAAACAGGTGAAATTTCCTTTGGCAGGGGCCCAGATCTCCGATTTCTTCCTGAATAAGGAATACACCACCTATTTTACTCTTCAGAAGGCGCTGGCAGAGCTGGAGGAATCCCATCTGGTAAAGCTGGAAGCCGGCAGGAAAACCTCCCGCTACGAGATCACCAGAGAGGGAGAACAGACCCTGTCCTTTTTCGGCAAAAAGATCTCTCCCGCCATTATCGAAGACATCGACGCTTATCTGCAGGATAACAAGGTCCGTCTCCGGGACGAGGTCAGCCTGGTAGCCGACTATGACAGATCCCCCAATCAGGATTACGTGGTCCGCTGCGCCATCCTGGAAGGAAAGGGCCAGCTTCTGGAAATCAACATTTCCGTCCCCGACAAAGAACAGGCGGAGCATATGTGCAGCCGCTGGAGCCAGGAAAGCCAGCCTCTTTATTCTATTATTATGCAGCGCCTCATGAAGGACTGAGCGCCGTCACCGGCCTCCCGCCATTTCCAGAAGCTTCGCCTTCAGTTCACCTTCCAGCCGTCCCATCTCGGCTTCTGCCTCGACTCTGGCCCTGCGGCCCTCCGCCTGGATCTGCAGCACCTCGTCCAGCGTGGATATCAGGGTTTCATTGGTCGTCCGCAGAGTCTCCAGATCTACGATTCCCCGTTCCGACTGCCTCGCCACCTCGGCAGACGCCGTTTTTAAGGCCGCCGCATTTTTCTTAAGCAGTTCGTTAGTCATGTCCGACACCTTCCGCTGGGCTTCTGCGGCCTGGGCCGAATGGGCGGCTCCAAGGGCCAGCACCATCTGGTTTTTCCAGAGAGGCACCGTATTGACGATGGTGGACTGGATTTTTTCCACCATGACCGTGTCGTTATCCTGCACCAGACGGATCTGAGGCGCCGTCTGCATGGAAATCATCCTGGTCAGCTCCAGATCGTGCAGCTTTTTCTCAAACCGCTTACAGCGGGCGTCCAGGTCCCTGGCCGCCTGAGCGTCTTCCGGAAGCCCGCTCTTCTCCGCCCTTTCAAGGAGGGCCGGAAGCTCCGTATGCTCCACCGTATAAAGCTTTTTCTTTCCTGCCAGAATGTACATGGACAGCTCCTTGAAATAGGTCAGGTTCAGCTCATACATCTTATCCAGCATGGCCGCATCCTTAAGAAGCTGCACCTGATGACCCTCCAGCACCTTGCAGATCCGGTCCACATTGACCTCGGCCTTCGCATATTTCGCCTTCATGGCTGTCATTTTATTGGAGGACTTCTTAAAAAATCCCAGAAAGCCCTTTTCTTCTTCGGCGTCAAAGCTTTTAAGCTCCGTCACCACTCCGGAAAGCAGGTCGCCCACCTCTCCCAGATCCCTGGTCCTTACGTTATTTAACGCCGACTCGGAAAAATCCGCCATTTTTTTCTGTGCGCCCGCCCCGTACTGGAGACCCGCCGCCGAATCCGACAGGTCAATCTGTCCGGCAAAGTCCTCCACCATCTTTTTCTCCGCCTCGGAAAGCATGCTGTCATCCCATGCAGGCGGTTCGGGAGCCGCCGGCGCTTCAGGCGCCTTCGGTTTCTCTGCAAAAGGATTTAATGTCAGCACCGGCCCCTCCGCCGGCATGTCCCACTGATGTTCCATGATCTGTCCTCTCTTTCTGTCTCCTTATATCCGGACAATTGCGAAACCGGAAATCGTAAAGCAGCCTCTGACAATTGCCTCTGGCCCCGAAACTGCCCTTTCTTATTTTGTCTTCTTTAATCCGTCTTCCGAAAGCCCTTCCTGGGCAAGCAGTGTCTTCAATACGGAAATATCCGTCGAAACGTCCCACATGGTCTCCTGGAACAGGCTGTCAAACAGCCGCTCAAAGGCCTCGTTCAGGGTATCCAGAGTCGCTTCGATCTCCTTCCGGGAGCTTTTTATATTTTCCCCCTGAACCGGCTGGGCCGAAAGCTCCGCATAGGCCTCCAATAGCTTCACCGTCGTCGGAAGATAATATTCCATCAGCTTTTCAATATCCTCGATATTTTCCGGATGCCGTTCCACCCGTTCAAAAATCCTGGCAATGACAAGCTCCATGCGGGAAATCTTTCCCGAAATCTCTTCTCCTGGAAGCCTGTCGTTGCAGGCGCGGATTTTCCGCAGATAAGCCTTTCCGGCATCCAGGACTGCCTCTGCCTCCAAAGAAGGCTTCCCGCCGTCCTTCGCTGCCCCTCCGGCTGCATCTGCATCTGCCGCCGTCCGCCCGGCGGGAGCCTGTCCCGCTTCATCGGCCTTTTCCGCCCATTCCTCCTGCTTCGCCCGCCGCTCTTTATCCGTCTCCGACGTCCCGGCCTGCCTCATGGCCTCCCGGTACCAGGCATAGGTGGCATGGTCTGCAATCAGGCAGGTTTCCCCGTCGTCCAGATGTCCCTGCAGAAACCATCCCCGCTGAATCATCCGCTTAATATCCTTCACCACGTAGGCCCGGCTTTTTCCCACGGCCCCGGAAAGCTCTCTGATATCACAGTAGGTCCGGCCCCCAAGCCCCGCTATGTAGCTGCGGAACCGCCTTACCATTGAACATTTCCCGGATCCGGCCAGAGACATCGCAAGTCCGGCCCCGAACACGGGAATCAGAATGCTCCCCGCAATGGTAAAGCCCAGAAGGTGCCCGACGGAAAGACTCAAAACCCCCAGCACCGCCAGGGCGAGTCCCGTGCCCACACCGAGAACGCCGCCGCAGACGGAAAGGGCCACGCCTCCTGCGCGGGTAACCGAAGCCTGCCTCCCCGCAAAAAGCGCCGGATTCCCGTAAGGCGCCGGAAACTGCCGGAAGCCTCCGCTCCCCGCGGCTCCCGCCCCTGCGGTTTTGCCTTCCTGCGGCCGGTATCCCACCTTTCCGTTCCGGGACGTTTTCCCCCAGATCCCGCCTCCTGCGCCGTGCTTCCCCGGCCGGAGCCGGAAGCTTTCCGCCACCTCGTCCACCGCGTCGCCGATCGTATTCTTTATGGTCTGATTTAATCTTCGGAAATCCTGAGAATTGACGGCATCCTGCACGATATTGCAGATGTGATTTCCCAGATCCCGCCAGTCTTCCTTCATTGCGCCGTCTCCTTTTCTCCCGGTATCATACTCTTATGATTATAACGAAGATCCCCCATAAAAGCAAGCCGGTGAAACGCATTGTATCCCTTCTCCGGCCAGATAAGGGCTTTTCTCATCTGCCGCAAAATCCATTTACTTTTTCCCCCGTCCCTCTTATAATAAGAGACAGAAAACGACGCTTTCTCCCAGGCGCACGCTCCGTTTCACATAACGACATTTATAAATAAAGGAAGGAAATGCAAAATGACTGAAGAAAAAACTGCGGCAAGGCTTCGTCAGGAAGAACTGTTTCTGAAAAAGGAAAGCGGCTATGACCGGACAGACGAGGCCTGCGTCTCGGCCATGGACGCATACTGCGATGGCTACAAGAAATTTCTGGACAATGCCAGGACCGAACGGGAGGCCGTAAAGGCCGCCATTTCTCTGGCCGAAGAAAAAGGCTTCGTTCCCTTCAAACGCGGCATGAGCCTAAAGCCCGGCGACCGCATTTATGTATCCAACCGGGGAAAGGCCCTGATGCTGGCCGTGATCGGCACCAGGCATCTGGACGAGGGCGTCAACATCGGCGCTGCCCATATTGATTCTCCCAGGCTGGATCTGAAGCCTTATCCGCTCTTTGAGGAGGGCGGCTTCTCCCTGTTAAAAACCCATTATTACGGAGGCGTCCGTAAATACCAGTGGCTGTCCACTCCGCTGGAGCTTCGGGGCACCATAATCCGCAGGGACGGCACCTCCGTCGAGGTGGCCCTGGGAAGCGAGCCCGGAGACCCGCTCCTGGTGATTCCTGACCTGCTTCCCCATCTGGCGGGAGCCCAGTCGGAAAAGCCCCTCAAAAAGGCCGTTGACCCGGAAGCCCTGAACCTCTTCCTCGGTTCCCGCCCTTATCCCGACGCCGAAGCCGGCGAACGGCTCAAGCTGGCGGCTCTTGATCTCCTCAATCAAAAATACGGCATCACCGAAGAGGATTTCCTGTCTGCGGAGCTTTGCGCCGTCCCTGCCCATCCCGCCTGCGACGTCGGCCTGGACCGTTCCATGATCGGCGCTTACGGCCAGGACGACCGGGTCTGCGGCTATGCCTCCCTGCAGGGGCTTTTCGATGCCAAGGCTCCCGGAAAAACCGCCGTCTGCGTGCTGGCAGACAAGGAAGAGATCGGCTCCATGGGCGTGAGCGGCATGCAGTCTCAGGCTTTCGACACCTTTATCGCAGACCTCTGCGACTGCCTGGGCGCACACCTTCGGACCTGCTTTGAACATTCCTTCTGTCTTTCTGCCGACGTCAACGCCTGTTACGATCCCAACTATGCGGACGTTTATGACAAGCGCAACACCTGCTTTATCAATCAGGGAGTCACGCTGTGCAAATACACCGGAAGCCGCGGCAAGTCGGGAGCCTCCGACGCCTCCGCCGAAGTCATGGGCTACATCCGAAGCGTCCTTAACCGGGCGGATGTCCTCTGGAACGTGTCGGAGCTTGGAAAGATCGAAGCCGGCGGCGGCGGAACGGTCGCTCTCCACATGGCCAATCGGAACATCGATACCGTCGACGCCGGAGTTCCCGTCCTGGGAATGCACTCTCCCTTCGAGGTGACCGGAAAGCTGGACTGCTACATGATGTACCTGGCCATGAAAGCGGTTTATGAGGCATAAAAGCCGAAGAGGGCCGGCAGGTCAATTTCCTTGCCGGTCCTCCAAAACCACTTCCCTAAAATGCTCTCTGGTATCCGGATCCCTGAACCAGATATAAATGCCCTTCTTCGCTCTCGTTAAAAGAACCCGGTAAATATTCAGCATAATATAATCATAGTCCCCGTTCCTTGAGAGCGTCTGCTTCAGGAGCGTGTCATAGGGAGTTACCTTATTAAAATCAACGATCCATCTGGCGCAGCGCTTATCCCATTTCAGATCATCCCACCACAGAAAAGCCACATAATCATATCCCAGGCCCTGAGCCGTATAAATGCACCCCGCCTGCTCGACAGAATCGAGATACCAGCGGTACTGCTCGTCAGGCAGATAGGGATTCCACTGCTTTTGAAATATATGGCCGCCGTCCGGAATCACGAGATCCATCGCCGTCCGGCTGTTCCTGCTTTTCCATTTCCAGCAATACGGCGCATAATATTTAATGCTTTTGTCAGCCTGATATGTTTTATTGACAAGCGCCTCCAGCTCTGAAAGCGTACTGCACACCCGGATCCTTATTCCATTTTCTTTGATTCCATTTCCCTGGCCTCTGTTTTCTTTAATGCTGTTGTTTTTGCTTCCGCCTCTTTCCCCGCCGTACAAAAGCTGATCGATCCGGTCTACATAGCCGCCGAAGCCTGCTCTTTTTTGAAGCCGCAGCCGAAAAGTCTGAAAGACAAACCCATTCTCCTCAGCAAAGGTCCGGTAATTCGCCACCGTTCCTTTTTCATTTCCAAGCACCCTCTGCCTGTCGTCCTGTAAGATAACCACGAGCTTCGCAGAGCTTAAGGCCCTTCCCACTCCGCCGGAACGCCTGTCAAAATCCGTGACCCTGTGCCCCTCGTCTACCACCAGCAGATCAAAAGGGCCTTTCAGATTATTTAAGAAGACCACCTGCAGCCCGCCGCCGATGCCGTCAAGGACTGCCTTAATCGTCCTGCTTCTGGGCAGGGTATAGGCACATTTATAGTCAGACCGTCTGTATATCTCCTGATATCGCCGGCAATAATCGCTTAAGATCTTAAAGCCTGCGATCGTCTTGCCGGTCCCTGCCGCCCCCGTGATCAGAAACATGTATTTTTTATCCAAATCGCCGCACAGCAGTTTTTCCAGAGCCATATTGATACATTCTGTAATCTGGACCTGATCTTCAACCATACTGATATTTTCCGGCTGGTTTATAATATTCCGAAAGGCTTCCAGATCCAAATCTGAAATCCGATAACCGCTGTCCAAAAACAGAGACAAAACCTCCGGATCCCCGGAAGCCTCTCTGGCAAACAGGTGCCTTAAATAATCCCGGAACCTGCCTTCTTCCCCTTTACAGAACATCTGCCGGGAGCATGCCCGGTACATTTTAAAATCCCCGCTGAAAAGATATTCCTTTTCCGCAGCCTCATAGTTAAAAAGATACTGACAGGCACTTACCAAAAGCCGGCCCTCCGCCGCCCCGCAGTGATTCCTTTCCAGGTATTTCACATATCCATCCGTCTGACGGACGGGGTGGATCGAAAAATAGTTTTCACGGCTGCTGCGCACTCTCAGAACGGTGTATCCGTCGCCATACAGCTCAATCCCGCTGCGGCTCCACTGCTTCAGTTCAACAAGCACTGCCAAGGGTTTCCTGTCGAGAGCTGAATAGCCTAACAGCACCGCATCGATCCTTCCTCCTGTCGGCAGTTCACATTCCGCCGCCAGGATAATCTGCTCAAGGCCGGCGTCCCGCACCACCTGAATCAGCTTCGGAAGAGACTCTTTCCAGGAAACATATTCCTGGTCCCCGGTATCCACCGGCCTTCTCCCTTTGACCGATATCCAAAGCTTCTCCAGAAAATCTTTAAAATTCGCCTTTTTTGTATCTGCTATCCTTATGTAATGCATGGCCCTCCCGATCTTCAACTGTCCGCACCGCCCAGGAAAAAATACCGCAAATCCTCAAATTCCAAGTAAAAAAACGCTGCTTCTCATTACCAGAGAAACAACGTGAAAACTGATATCCGCAAAATGCCAATTAAGATTTGACAAACAACGATCACCATCAATCTGACATTTTCCGAGACTCGTTAGAGGCGACAGCCGGATTTGAACCGGCGATAGAGGTGTTGCAGACCTTTGCCTTACCACTTGGCTATGTCGCCATATAAAATAATTTGATGACTCCAAGGGGATTTGAACCCCTGTTACCGCCGTGAAAGGGCGGTGTCTTAACCGCTTGACCATGGAGCCCTATGAGATTTTAAAACTCCGTGGAGCTCTTTGCTTTTCTTACACTCGCTCCCCGAGTAGGGCTCGAACCTACAACAACTCGGTTAACAGCCGAGTGCTCTACCATTGATACGGTAACATACCGCAAAACCCTTTGATAGAATAATAAATCCA
>CATJIW010000182.1 GCA_949740745.1 uncultured Lachnospiraceae bacterium
ACGTCCAGCCAGCACTGAAATTTCACCTGCTTATCCGGAGTTAAAGCGGAAGTGTCCATAGGGATTCTCCTTTGTTGGGATTTAGAATTTTAGGAGTGAAGGCTAAAACTCTAACCCTAAGTTTGCAGGAGAACATTGGATATTTCACTACACGTTCTTATTTGACGCTTACGATTCAAAACGCAGCAAACAAAGGGAAATTTAGAAAATTCCCTAATACTCCTTGATCAAAGAAAAAGACTATATATCAAAACGAAACGGCACCGCTGTAGCCCCCTGGTAGAATGAGCATTACAACGGTGCATTATTTTGTTTGACTGTTAAAGACGGGATTTCTTCAATCACTAAAAATTCCTACATATTTTACATAGATCGACAACAAAAATATCATAAATCCCTTTATCTGGCATCTCAGTCCGGCAGACTGTCCGCCACACACAGTGCCCCATACCCCACCTGCGGATTCGGATACTCTGCAAAACCCGGAAGGGGCTTTGCCCCCCGCCGCAGGTAGGCTTTCAGCTTTTCTCCATAAAGATAAGGGTCATTTCCCCGCACGATACCCCACTCCATGAGGAGCGCCGCCGCCCCCGACACGAAGGGCGTCGCAAAGGAGGTGCCAGTCACGGGGCCGTAGGCTCCGCCGGCCTGAACGGTCTCGATGCCGACGCCGGGAGCCACCAGGTCCGGCTTGACCTGACGGGTCAGCCGGGTATATCCGCGGCCGGAAAAATCCGCATAGGTCAGATAATAACTGTCGTAGGCTCCCACGGTGATCACGTCGGCGGCGGCGCTCGGAATGGTTAAGGAGACGTCCGGCGTAGGGCTTCCAAACCTTGTGGCCCGGTTTAAGGCGCTCTCACTGGGAAGCCACATGTCAAAGCGGCCCTCCACAATCCGGACCGGAGTCAGCTCGATCAGATAGATTCCGCTCTCCAGATACGCCTCCTTCGGAATAAAATCCATATAGATTTCCTGAGCCGTGCTGTAGGGAATCGGTTCCCCGTAGTAGACAAAGATTTCCGCCGCTTCCGTAAAAAAGCGGCTCACCGGCTGGGCACGGCTGAACGGCCCGAACCGCTCGCCTCTCGGAGTGATCAGCTGAATGGTAAATTCATCCACGTAAGATTTCCAAATCTGCAGGTTCAGGCCCGTCTCGTACTCTCCTACCGTGAGCGGTATTCTGGTACTTCCCACTTCCCCGCTGATCCCCTCCGGCAGATTGGCGAGGACGCCGGAAACATGGCCGCCGCTGCCGCCCTCGTTGCCGCTCCCCACGCAGATGGAAAGCTTCCCCAGATTGGAAATATCATTCAGATAGGATTCCAGCAGGGAATTTCCCTCATGTGAGCCGTAGGTATTTCCAAAGCTCAGGTTGATGACCATCGGGAACCCATGCTCCAGCATTTTCCGTACCGCATAATCCACCGCTTCCATCAACTCCACGGTGCGCGGAAAGCCTCCGTCGGTGTTTCCAAGCTTCACTACGATCAGTTCGCTTTCCGGAGCCACCCCCCGGTAACGGTTTCCGCCCTGGCTTCCCCTGCCTGCGGCAATTCCCGTCACGGGAGTCCCGTGGTTCTGAAAATCCTGGGACGGCACCAGAGAACGGTTCCCCGTGGCAATGGCCTCGTTGATCTGCTCTCTCGTAAATTCCGCACCGATGTGATAGCCCTCCGGGGGCGTTCCGGCGGCAGTCTGATCCCACAAAAACAATATCCGGCTTTCTCCGCTCTGGTTCTGAAAATCCTCCAGCCAGTAATCCAGGCCGGAGTCAATGACGGCGATCACGACGCCCGCTCCGAAGAGAGCGCTGCTCCCGGATTGTAAAGGATTCACACAGGAAACGCTTCTCCCGTTTGCCACCGCAAAGGTAAGCCCCTTCGGCTTCTCCACATATTCCACCTCCGGCTGCCAGGAAAAGCTCCTCACCTCGTTTTCCGGAAGCGTCACGATGGCATAACCGCCAAGGAGCTCCGTGATCCGCACGCTCTCACTGGCCAGACGTCTGATGTCCCCCGTATACCGCACGATCAGGTCCCAGGTATTTGCCTCCTCATTATAACCCACATCCAGATCCAAAGATTTTTCCCGTTCCGCCTGGGGCACATCCAGCGCCAAATTCAAAACATTCTCCAGCTTTTCGTCCTGCATGACAGACCCTTTTTTCCGTTCTTTGTTTATACCTATGAAAAAAAGCAGCTCCGGGATACCCCGAAACTGCTCTTTTTACCTCTTTTAAACAGCGTACTGCCTGTTTCCGAAAATGGCGGTCCCCACCCGCACCATGGTTGCGCCCTCCTCAATGGCCACCTCAAAGTCCCCGGTCATTCCCATGGAAAGCTCCTTCATCTCCACGCCGGGAATCTGCTCCGCCCTCACGGCGTCAAAAAGCTTCCGCATCTCCTTAAAATATCCTCTGGCCTCTTCCGGCTCCTCCACCGGAGGGGCAATGGTCATAAGCCCCCTGACCTGAACGCGGGAAAGCCCCGCGATCTCCCGGATCAGAGAAACGGCTTCCTCCTTCGGAATCCCGTCCTTGCTCTCTTCACCTCCAATGTTGATCTCAATCAGTACCGGACAGACGACGCTGCACTTTTCCGCCTCCTTCTGGATCTCCTTCGCCAGGCGCAAAGAGTCCACTGAATGGATCAGATACACCTTATCCACAACATACTTCACCTTGTTTCTCTGCAAGTGCCCGATGAGATGCCAGCGGAGCGGTTCCATGATCTCCTCCATTTTTCCGCAAAGCTCCTGCACCTTATTCTCGCCAAAATCCGCCACGCCGCAGTCCATGACCTCCCGGACAGCCGAAACCGGCTTCGTCTTGCTCACGGCAATCAGGGTCACGTCCTCCCGCCTTCTCCCAGCCCGCTCACAGGCTGCCGCCACACGCCGTTCCACTTCCTCTAAATTTTCCTTAACCATGACTCCACCTCAATTACAGCCGCTTCCGGCCGATATTTTTAAATGCCTTCTGTATTTTAACACGTTTCTGCTGCCGTCTGCAAGGATTCTGCCCAAAATGCATCCCTCGGCCTTTTTTACCGGTACTCCCGGAAATACTCCTCAAAGAATTGCTGCCCGGCCTGCTTTAACGCCTCCTCCATCTCATGATACCGCTCCAGAAACAGACGCCCCTCCTCCGTGATCATGGAGCTTCCTCCGTTCTTCCCGCCCTTGTTCCGCTCCAAAAACAAAAATCCCATCTCCTTTTCCGCCTGATTCACCATTTTCCAGCCCTTGGAATAGGACATGTTCATGCGGGAGGCTGCCGCCTGGATAGAGCCGGCTGCGTCCACCTGTTTAAAAAACTCATAAACCCCCGGTCCGAAAAATTCATTTTCCTTATCCAGAACCAGACGAAACCGGAACCCAAGCGCATTGGCTTCCCTCTGCCCTCTCACATACTCTTCCGCCTTTAAGACGCCGTTTTCCTCCAGAAGAGAAAGAACGCATCCCGCATCCTTCACGGGAATCCGCTCTGCCTCTTCCCTCTCCCTTCCAGGCACAAAAAGCCTGGGCCAGCCCTCTTTTCCCTCGTACAGGGGCACGGCCGGCTTTTCACGGGATAACAGCTCCAAAACCACTTCCCCGGAAAAGGCCGGATACTCCGCCGGGATCACCAGAACCCGGTCCATATACTTTTCTGCCTCCGAAAGGCCGGCAAGAAGCGCCTGCTCCCGGTCATGATTCCGGTAGCCGGAATCCTCCACGCAGAGCACCTGATGATGGATCAGATGACTTTTAAGGACCTCCCCCTCATGTCCGGTGAGCACCAGGATCGGGGAAACCGCCGCCTTTCTTAAGACGGCAAGTTCCCGCTTAATTACCGTTACGCCGTCCAATACATGCATGGGAAGAAAGACGGGGGGCTCCCCCCGTTCCCGAAGCTCTTTTCCATAGTCGGCCGAAGCCAGAATCAGTGCACCTGTTTTCATAAACCGTTTCCCCACAGTCCGTTCCCTTTTTACGAAAGACTATTTCATGCCGGATCGCTGCAGTCCCAGCCCCCGCAGATAAATATCCGGAAAATGATAACGAATGGAATCGGAAAGCCTGCGCACTCCAATACGCCGCTGAGAACCGATTCCTCCACGCTGATTGACATGGTGATATTCTATCACAATTACCCACATGCCTCAATGAAATTTTATAAGGACTCCGCCCTGTGCCGGATCAGCTCACCCCCAATGCTGACGGCGGTCTCCGCCTCCCTCCTCCGGTCTGAGCGTTACGGATTCGTATTATTTTAATGCCGGGAGCCTGCGGCTGCCTTTACCAACAGCATCATAGGGCGGCGCAGCTCCTCTTTCATTCCCGGCATGTCCATCATTTCTTCGGGCGGCTCTGCTTCCTCCACCGCCTCAAGTTCAAAACCGCTTTTTAATAAGCCCATCAGGATCTGCGTAAGAGTATGGTGCTGCTTTACCACATCACAGCCCAGGAAACGGGTCTTTCGTTCTCCCGGCATAAAGTAACGGTCTACCGGCCAATGCCGCGGCTTTCCCTCCCTGTCATAAATCCAGTCCTGTCCGACTCCCGAAGTAAAAACCGGATGCTCCATATTAAAAAGAAAGCTTCCGTTCGGCTTCAGTGTCTGATGTACCTTTTGAAAAATCCGCCCGATATCCTCGATATAATGCAGGGCCAGATTAGAAATCACCAGATCCCACCTGTGCTTCGGATACTCATATTCCTCGATTCCGCAGACCCGGTAGGCAATCTTTCCGTCCCTGTTCCGCCGTTTTGCCTCTTCGATCATTTTTTGACTCAGGTCAATTCCAAGCACCTGCGCCGCTCCCTTTTCTGCAGAATATTTACAATGCCAGCCATACCCGCATCCAAGGTCCAGCACATGCTTTCCCTCAAGGGGCGGAAACAGCGGCTTCAGCTGATGCCACTCCCCCGCCGCCTTTAATCCTTCCCGGCTCCTGGGCATTCTGGCATATTCCTCAAAAAATTTCTGGTTGTCGTATTCGTTATTCATCATCAAACTTCCCCTGATTTGAAATATACGGTTCTTTTTCGTTAATAAAAAAGATCCTTACTGAAACAAATGATTTTCTGCCGGCGCCCGCAGGCTTAAACAAAGCTTACACTTCGTTTCGCCAAATAGCAGGGAGCGTCCTCCATGGAAACCTCCCTCAGCTTCCATCGGACCGGATATCCGCCAAGCTCCTCCGGAAACCTCCCGCCCGGACGGCTCACACAGCCCTCCAGGCACAAGGCTCCGTTCACAAGCTCCGCCCGGTAGTCGATCAGCTCCGGAATCCGGAAGGCCAGATTGTCCAGCTCGTGCATCGGAAGGCCGCCCTCTTCCAGCCTGGTCACCACATCCAGCCGGACAAGCGCACTCCCGCAGGGGCATTTCCCGGAAAGGAGACGGGTCCGGTCCCCCGTCCGGTAACGGATCAGCGGCATTGCTTCCGCCTGGATCGTCGTAATGACAAGCTCCCCCCATTCCCCTTCCGGCAGAACCCGCCCCTTTTCGTCCACGATCTCCGCTATAATGTCATTTTCCCGAAGGTGCATGCCGAAAAAAGCCGGACAGGTCACTGCCCCGCCAAGGCCCGCCTCTCTGGAGCCGTAATGGGGATAGAGCCTGCTCCCAAGCCTTTTTTCGATCTCCCTTTTCACGGTCCCTGGACAGGCGTCGGCACTGACCAGTGCGCGTCTTAAAGGCGTTTTCGGCCTCAGACGCAGAAGGGACAGCAAAGGGACCGGCATTCCCACAAAGGTCTCCGGCTGCTCCTTTTCCAGAACCTCCAGAAGCTCCCCGTAGCTTTTCCCGATTCCCGCGGGGATGGGGCGGGCGCCCAGACGGCAGATTGCTTCTGCAATCAGCTCCCCCAGCCCTCCCGGCCCGGAAAAAGGCATGCAGATCATGGCCCTCTCCCCCGGCCCCACCAGCTCGGAAAGACCGGCCGCAAAAAAAGAAACCGTCCGCTCATTGTCTGCCGCCGAATAATACACCCGCTTCGCCCGGCCCGTAGTTCCGGAGGTTTCCTCCGTCCGCACCCGGTCAATCTCCGACTGACTAAGAAGCACCATCCGGTTTCCCTGCTCCCTGAGATCCCTCTCCGTGGTAAAGGGCAGGCGGGACAGCTCCGAAAGGGAAGAAAGCCCCTCCGGAAGCCCGCCGTAAAAACTGCCCCGCTCCTTCTCCCGCTTTAAGAGCCTGTTCAGCTTCCGAAGCTGCAGCTCTGCAATCTCTTTTCTTCCGGAAAATTCCATCCCTTCCTGCTCCCTTACCAGAAGCTCCAGCGCAGATATGTTCATCGGTACAACGACCTTCCTTCCCGGCTTGTCAGATTATAGGCACAAAACGGCACCATTCCGTAACGGCTGTCCGCCTCCAGGATATAGCACCGGCGAAGCCGCATCAGATCCAGGCTCCAGGCGTCCTGAAAAAGCATGCCCGATACGGCAAAGGTGTTGTTGTGAAGCTTCACTAGAAACTCGTCCAGCGACGACGTATCCAGCTGCATCCAAGCCGCATCCTCCCCGTAGCAGCATTCTCCCTCCAACGATTCCGCACCGCTGAAACTATTTTCCACAGCCCCGCAGCAGCCTTTGTCCGGAGACTCTGCGGTACGGCAAAAGCCCTCCAGAAGCTTTTCCGGCATTTCTGCACCTGTGCAGCCGCACCCGGCCTCCTGCATCTCCTCTGCACAGCCGCATCCGCCAGACGCCGGGGGAGGCGTCCGGGGCCCGGCCCACTGTCTGGCCACGAACTCTCTGGCCTGCTCCGATGTGGCGCAGGCCCTGGCCGTCCCGTGGGCCATGGGAGAAAGACTTCCGTCCTCCTGTCTCAGATAATTGGCCTGGAAGGTACAGTAGGGATTGGTCGCATTCCCTCCCGTGAAATGTCCGGCTGAAATCCGTCCGCCCGTCTGCTCCTCCATTAAAGAAAGAAGCTTCGGGATGGTGAGCCGGTAGTCCTCCTTTGCCCCCGGACAGCGGCCGAAATAGCTGAGAGGCTGGAAATGGACGCCCCGCACCACCGGCATCCGGCTCACTCCGTAATCGAGGATAGCCCCGACCTCATCCTCATTGAGGCCGGGAACGATCACCGGAACCAGAATGACTCCCAGCCCCGCCCGTTCGCAGGCGTCAATGGCCGCCTGCTTTTCCGAAAGCAGCGGCCGGCCCCGGAGCGCCAGATAAGTTTCCTCCCGAAAGCCGTCAAACTGCAGGAAGACGCAGGACAGCCCGGCCTCCTTCAGCGTTTCTGCATACCCCGCTTCCCCCGCAAGCCGGAGCCCGTTGGTATTGAGCTGGAAAAAAGAGAACCCCTTTTCCTTCCCCATGCGGATAAGGTCCACAAGGTCGTCCCGCATGGTGGGTTCTCCGCCGGAAAGCTGCAGGTTAAAAGGGCCCCCATGGGATCTAAGATACTCCATCTGCCGCCCAAGCTCCTCCAGGGGTACGTCCTTCCCCTCTCCTTCCCCTGCTTTGGCAAAGCAGACGGGACAGTGGAGACTGCAGCGGTCCGTCACCTCCAGAAGCACGCAGCATCCTCTCCGCTCATGAGCCTCGCAGAGACCACAGTCCAAAGGGCAGCCTTCCTCCACAGGCCCTGCCGCCGGGATCCGGTCCGCCGGCTGCAGATCAGCCCCCCAGGCTTCGTAGCTTTCCGCCGTCCCCTCCCAGATCAGGACAGAATAAGCCCCGTGATCCGGACAGGACTTTTCCAGAAAAATCCCCCCGTCCCTCTCCACCCTTTCCGCCGGGATCACCCGCAGACATTCCGGGCAGACACTCTCCGTCACTCCATGCCGTCCTCCGGTCCGATTCCTTCCAGCCATGCTTCCAGCTCCCCCTTTTCTTTTTCCCAGCCCTCTTCCGTATAATTGACCTTTACCACACAGGAAGCCAGGATTCCTTTGATCTCCAGCCCGTTCCTCTTCGCCGAAAAAACCGGACGGCGGAACCTGTGGTTTTCCCGGATCTCCCAGCCCTCCAGAAAAACGAGAAGCTCCCCGCCGGTCACAGGCAGCTCGTACTCATAAGTCCTCGCCCCGGCAAAGCAGTTTTCTGTTTTTTTACACCGATACCTCATATGCCTCCGCTTTCCATGATATCCCGAACGGCCGAAAGCACGGCTTCCACCTCTTCCTCCGTCGTAAACCGGGACAGGCTGAGCCTGAGCGTTCCCCCCTCCATCCCAATATCTCTCATAATGTCCGGCGCACAGTGAAGCCCGGCCCGGAGAATGATGTCATAGCTTCCGGTCAGAATATCGGCCGCCTCCGCCGCCAAAACCCCCGGGATGGCAAAAGACACCACCGGCGTAGTTTCCCCGCCCGGCGCAATCACCAGACAGCCCAGCTCCTTAAGCCCCTCCGTAAGCTTCCCAAACACCCCTTTCCAAACGGCATCGTCCGCCGGATGCTCCCTGCTCCAGACAAGCGCCGCCAAAAGGCCGTGGTAAGAAGGCTCATTCCCGGTTCCGGCCTCCAGCCTGAGAGGCATTTCCTCCGGCATCTCCTTAAGGTCGCTCATCACGCCGGTCCCGCCCACCATGTGGGAAGAAAGAGAAAGCCCCGGCCTTACATACAGGCCCCCCGTCCCCTGAGGGCCAAGAAGGTACTTATGGCCGGTAAATGCCGCCAGGTCCACCCCCCATTCCGAAAGCCGCACCGGAACACAGCCCAGGGTCTGAGACACGTCCAGAAGCACGTCCGCGCCGGCCGCCCTGGAGACGGCTGTCA
>CATJIW010000183.1 GCA_949740745.1 uncultured Lachnospiraceae bacterium
ATACTTGATGTAGTGCGAAAAATATACCCAAACAGTTGTATTAGGCACAATACACAACTGGAGGGAGGTTAGGTGTGAGTCTATGTCAAACGTTATTGTAAAAGACAATGAGAGTTTAGATAGTGCCCTGCGCAGATTCAAGCGGAATTGCGCAAAGGCCGGCATTCAGCAGGAGATTCGTAAAAGAGAGCATTACGAAAAACCCAGCGTGAGACGCAAAAAGAAGTCTGAAGCCGCAAGAAAACGGAAATACAATTAATTGTGCAGAAGGAAAGAGCTGTCGGTGACGACAGTTCTTTTTTTTGTCCCCTCTTCATAGACTGAACTGTAAGCAGGCATTTGCGGAATATTAGCTTCCACGGCGCAGAGGGCTTTTCCCGGAAATATTGCCGGAATATTCAATGAATTTTTGAGTTTCGCAAACGCTTATTGAACTGTAAAGGGAGAGGGGTGAGCCCATGAGAAAAAAGGTGGAGGCTCTGGTGGAGGCTCTGGAACTTCCGAAGGATCTGTGCCTTGGCGCCGCCGTGATCACTGCCGTTGGATGCATGGAATTGACCGTGGAAAACCACCGGGGGCTTCTGGAGTATTCTCCGGAATGCATCCGGATCCTGAGCGGCATGTGCCGGATCCATATTTCCGGCAAGGATCTGGTCATTTCTTATTTTGGAAGGGACGCCATGAAGATCAGGGGAAGGATTCACGGGATCAGCTATGAGTAGGAGATCAGTTAAGAATCACAGAGACCGATGGAAGGGAAGGCTGACGATCAGGGTAACGGGAGGAAGCCCTGAACGTTTTTTTAATTTGTGCAGCTTTCACGGGATTCTTTTGGAAGCCCTGGAGCAAACGGAAAACGGCATTTCTTTTTTTATGGAGGCAGGAGAATTCTTCCGGGCCGGAAGGCTGGCGAAAAAAGCGGGAGTCAAGCTTCGGATTACCGAGAAGCGGGGCATTCCGTTCTGGCTGAGACAGAGCCGGAAGCGTCTGGCTTTCTATGCCGGGATCCTTCTCTGCCTGGGGCTTTTGTACACTTCTTCTCTGTTTATCTGGGATATTCATATGGAGGGGAACCTGAAATATACGGACGACGTCCTGCTTAAATTCCTGGAGGAGGAGGGATATGTCCACGGAATGGCAAAATCCGGCATTTTCTGCGAGGACATTGAGAAGGCGATCCGAAACCGTTACAACGACATTACCTGGGTGTCGGCCGAAATCACGGGAAACCGGCTGATCATCCGGATCAAGGAGAACGAGCTTACGGAGCCGGAGGGGGAGACGGCGTCTGGGACCGGAGACGTGACAGCCAAGAAAAGCGGAACCGTAATTTCGGTCATCACCAGAACCGGGACTCCGAAGATCCATGTGGGGGATTCGGTGGAAGCGGGACAGCTTCTGATCGCCGGCACGCTGGATATCCTGGACGAGGGCGGGAATCTTTTGAAGACGGAAGAGGTGCAGGCGGACGGGGACGTGATCGCCGCCACCGTTTATCATTATGAGGAAGAAATTCCTTTGGCATCTCCCAAAAAGCATTACACCGGGGAGGAAAAAAATCGTCATTATCTATGGCTGTTTGGAACCCGCATCTTTCTGCCCGGAGGAAAGAATTCTTATGAATTATCCGATGAGACGGATTCTTATGAAACGCTTCACCTGTGGGAGAATTTTTATCTGCCTTTGGGATACGGCTCCGTAACTGCCAGGGAGTATCAGGAGGCCGTCCAGGTTCTTTCTCCAAAAGAAGCCAAAACAGAAGCAGAAAAACGATTTAAAGCTTACTGCGAAGCGCTTGCCGATTCCGGCGTCACGGTCATCGAAGCATCCTGCGACGTGGATGTGAACGCCGACGCCTGCATCGTCACCGGAACAGTTCACGCAGAAGAAGAAATCGGAACAGGAGGAGGAGAGTAAGATCCGATCTCCTTTCACCAAAAATAATCAGGCAGGCAATTGTGAAACGTGAAATTGTGGGAACATTCTGGCAATATGTCCGTTCAAAACCTGCTGCGCCAGACGTTCCGGCAAGCCCAGAACCTCAGAAGCCACTCGGGAAAGAATCCCTCCTGTCTTCTCTGGTCTTGCTTCCACGGCGCAGAGGGCTTCTCCCGGAAATATCGCCAGAATGTGTCTGGCTGTCTCCGGACGAACAGACAGAAATCCGGGAGCTCATGAAAATAATATGGGCTAACGGCGGCACAGCTTTATATGCGGAAATTGTCAAGGCGTTAGAGGATAAAGGAACTCCGTGGACAAAAAACACAATTATTACTTTGCTCTCACGCCTGACCAATAAAGGTTTTGTAAAAGCAAACAAGACAGGCTTTCGCAATCAATATACTGCGATTGTTTTAGAAGCGGACTATCAAGAGGCGCAGACTAAAACTCTGCTTGATAAACTCTATGAAGGCAGCGCAAAGGGGCTTGTCTCCACGCTTATGCCCTCTGCGGTATGGAAAGGAGACCATAGAAAACGGGAGGGCTTATGCCCGACAGTTTTCTGCATTCATGGGCTCCCTGGAATGTTTGCCGCAACAGGCTTTGGATGGACGCATGCGTCAGACTCTGTTCTGCAATTGATATTTTCGCAATTCCTCTTTCAATTTTTTTAGTTCTGCCTCTGCCTGGTCAGCCCGTCTCGCTTCCCGTTCCGTATTCCGCCGTTCCTTTTCACGTCCTTCTCTAAGTCCTTCTCTAAGTCCTTCTTTAAGTCCTTCTTTAAGCCCCTTCTCCCGTCCCTCTGCGAGGCCGCTTTCCATAGCTTCTTTGCGGATTTCTTCTTCCCATTCCCAGGACTTCATATAGCTAAGTTCCACCTCCTTATTTTGTTTGACCATCTCCACGATGTGATGGATTTGTTTCAGGGTTTCATTAACTGCATATTTCTCTATGCTGTGTTCCATATACCGGAGCATTTGCACAAGGGCTTTGGGCGGACTGCCTTTGGTCCCTCCCGTATACAAAAACATGGTCTGCGCCCCATCGTAATAGGGAAGGTCCGGTTCCTCCACGCACATTGTGCGCACCGTATAGACCATTCTTCCTGCTCCAAAGGGATCGTTGGACAGAATGAAAATTACAAACACGTTTTTCAGAGAAATATAATTTTCTCCGGATTTCAGACAGTCTGCGTCAATCAATGCATGATACAGTCGGTTCCGCCTGGAAAGTTCACGAAGCGGTTCTTTTTTCCGATTCGGTTCCATATCATAGACAGCTGTTTGACCAGACAACTCATCCTCTAAGGCCGCTTCCAGATAAACGTCAAGTCTTGTTCCATGCAGACTGGTATCCTTCCCATAGTATACCTTTTGAGGGATAACCTGAAAATCCCTGAATTTTTTCTGAAAAATTGTCTCCAGAAGGAGTCGGCTGAAGGATTCACCCCAGACCGGATGTCTCACAACCGTTCCAAAAAGAAAATCATCCAACAGGTTCAGTTCACAAAGTTTTTTTCGCAATCGCTTGCCCTCCTTTATGCGGGCAGAACAAATGAAAAATCACCTGCCGGTAAATACGACAGACAATAACTTTGTACCCTCAGCCGGGATCTGCTTTCTCCGTTCCGCCCTATTTATTCTTATTCATACAGGGGATCAATAACCGAACGGTTCAGATATGCTCCCGGATATGTAGCTTTATTTTAGCTTTTCCGTATCTTATTGTCAAGAAAAACATTTAACTGGCAATTATAAAATCGAAAAACACAGGGAAGCTTCCGATGCCTGCTTCCAGAAAAAGCCACCCTATAGTCCGAAGTCCCGCAATTACCGATTCATATACTATAGAAGTTTGCGAAACAATTCATTGAATATTCTGGCAGTATTTCCGGGAAAAGCCCTCTGCGCCGTGGAGGCAGGACCAGAGAAGACAGGAGGGATTCTTTCCCGAGTGGCTTCTGCGGTTCTGGGTTTGCCGGAACGTCTGGCGCAGCAGGCTTTGGACGGACATACTGCCAGAATATCCCAACCATTTCGTGTTTCGCAAAGGCATAGATATTATGTAAGCCGGAAAGGAAGCAAATCACTTTGAGAATGAAAAACCCCAAATCGGTCAAACATATATCATCATCATTTTTAGAGACGTAAAGGAGGAATCTGCATGAGACCGGAGGTTATTCAGGGTATACTGCTCCCGTTTTTGGGAACGCTTTGCGGCGCTTCCTGTGTTTTGTTTCTGAAGAACCCGTTCCATATGGGGCTCCGGCGGCTTCTGGCGGGCTTTGCGGCAGGCGTGATGGTGGCGGCTTCCGTCTGGAGCCTCCTGATCCCGGCACTTGAGCAGTCGGAGGCGCTGGGAAGCTGGTCGTTTCTTCCGGCGGTTTCAGGCTTCTGGCCGGGCATTTTGTTCCTGCTTTTCCTGGACAGTAAGATCCCCCACCTGCATCTGGCGGACGGAACGGAGGAGGGGCCGCCGGCGGGGCTGAAGCGGACAACCATGCTGGTGCTTGCGGTCACGCTCCACAACGTTCCGGAGGGGATGGCAGTGGGAGTGGTGTTTGCGGGCTGGCTGTCGGGAGAAGGCGCCATTTCCATGACCGGGGCGCTGGCCCTATCCATCGGAATCGCCATTCAGAATTTCCCGGAGGGAGCCATTGTCTCCATGCCCTTAATGGCAGAAGGAGCCGGAAAACGCCGGTCCTTCCTCTATGGCATCCTGTCCGGGGCGGCGGAGCCTCTTGCCGCAGCCATGACGATCCTGGCGGCGGACCTGGTGGTGCCGGCCCTTCCTTATCTGCTTGGCTTTGCCGCCGGAGCCATGGTCTATGTGGTGGTGGAAGAGTTGATTCCGGAGATGTCCGCCGGAAAACATTCCAACTGGGCGGTATTGTCCTTTGCGGCGGGCTTTACCCTTATGATGGCGCTGGATACGGCCCTTGGCTGAGGGGTTCTGGCGGCGGCGCATTCGTCTTCCCGGAGGCTTCGGATCAAAAATTTCAAAAAAGGGGTTCTTTTTATGGAAAAAGGTGTTAAAATAGGAAGGAGTATCATCGGTTTACTTGAAATGGCATAGAAGGAGACAGCAGAAAATACATGGCGATTGTGGAAACGATGATTGATATTCCGGCGGAGCATGAACGGAATGTCTTTGGTCAATTTGATTCCTTTTTAAAGAAGATGGAACGGACGCTCAAGGTGACCATGGTGTCCAGGGACGGGCTTTTCAAGGTAATCGGACCGGAGCAGGCCGCATCCAGGGCGGAGCGGGTCCTTCATACGCTGATCGGGCTTTCGAAGCGGGGGAACGTGATCACGGAGCAGAACGTGGATTACGCCCTGTCACTGGTGTTTGAGGAGAAGGACGAGAAGCTTTTGGAGATCGACGGGGACCTCCTTTGCCGGACGGTTTCCGGGAAGCCGGTGAAGCCGAAGACCCTTGGGCAAAAGGAGTACGTGGACGCCATCCGGAAGAAAATGATCGTCTTCGGACTGGGGCCGGCCGGCACCGGGAAAACGTATCTCGCCATGGCCATGGCCATTCAGGCTTTTAAAAATAACGAGGCCGGCCGGATCATTTTAACCAGGCCGGCCATTGAGGCCGGAGAGAAGCTGGGGTTTCTGCCGGGAGATCTGCAGAGCAAAATCGATCCTTACCTGCGTCCCCTGTATGACGCCCTCTATGAGATCATGGGGGCGGACAGTTACCTTCATAATGCGGAGAAGGGACTTATTGAGGTGGCTCCTCTGGCCTATATGCGGGGCAGGACCCTGGACAATGCCTATATCATCCTGGACGAGGCCCAGAACACGACGCCGGCCCAGATGAAGATGTTTCTTACCAGGATCGGATTCGGCTCCAAGGTCATCGTCACCGGAGACATGAGCCAGCGGGACCTTTCCGGAGACGGGCCTTCGGGCCTTGACATGGCGGTAAAGGTTCTTGGAAAGATTGAGGATATCGCCTTTGTGCGCCTTTCGGACAAGGATATTGTAAGGCATCCTCTGGTCCAGAAGATCGTCCAGGCTTACGAGGCGTATGAAAGCAGGAGCCGGGACAGGGAGAAAAAGCGCCGGTCTGGTGAAGACAGGCAGCGGGACGGCAGACGGCGGGAGAGATAAAGATATGACCTGTGAAATTTCCTATGAGGCGGATACGCTTCTTTCCATTCCCTATGAAGCAATTATCCGCAGGGTGGCGGAAGCGGCCCTTGATCAGGAGGGGTGTCCCTATGAAGCAGAGGTGAGCGTCACCTTAACCTCCGGGGAGGAGGTCAGGAGGCTCAACCGGGAGTTTCGGGGACGTGACAAAACCACGGACGTCCTGTCTTTTCCCATGGCGGAATATGAACGTCCGGCGGATTTCGGCTTTTTAGAATCGGACGGCGCTTCGGACTGCTTCAACCCGGAAACGGGGGAGCTCCTCCTGGGCGACATCGTGCTCTCTGTGGAAAAGATCAGGGAGCAGGCGGAGGAATACGGGCACTCATTAAAGCGGGAGCTGGCCTTCCTGACCGCCCACAGCATGCTCCACCTCATGGGCTACGACCACATGGAGGAGGAGGAGCGGAAGCTTATGGAAGAGCGGCAGAGGCTTTTAATGGAAGCCCTGGAGATTCCTAGAGAATAAGGGGATAATAGAGTTTATGAGCGCTCAGAACCAACAACCAAAGAAAAAGAAAAAGTCCAATAATTTCCTGGTGCAGGGCTCCATCCTTGCGGCTGCGGGAATCCTGGTGCGGATCATCGGCATGGTCTACCGGATCCCCATGCAGAACAAGATCGGAAGCGCCGCCATGGGGATTTATTCGTCGGCTTATTATATTTACAATATCATGCTTCTTTTGTCCTCCTACAGCCTGCCGCTGGCGGTCTCGAAAATGGTGTCGGCCAGGGTTGCCCTGGGACAGCACAAGAATGCATACCGGATTTTTAAAAGTTCCCTGATCTTTTCCCTGGTCTCCGGAGGGATCGCCGGCCTGGCCGCCTTCTTCGGGGCTGATTTTTTTGCGGCGAAGCTGCTTCATGAGCCCGGAGCCGCCTATGCCATCAAGGTGCTGGCGCCGACCATTTTCGTCATGGCGTTTTTGGGGACCCTGCGCGGGTATTTCCAGGGCCTTGGCACCATGATGCCCACGGCCGTCTCCCAGGTGCTGGAGCAGATTGTCAATGCGGGGGTCAGCATCGCAGCGGCCTTCCTGCTGTTTGATTTCGGGGCCCAGACCGATCTAGAGAAGGGCACGAGGATTTATGCCGACGCTTACGGAGCCGCCGGCGGAACCGTCGGCACGGCCGCCGGAGCGCTTATCGCCTTTTTGTTCTGCATCCTGATCTTTCTCACCTACCGGAGGGTCTTAAGGCGGCAGATGCGGCGGGACAGGACGGTTATGCTGGAGTCCTATGGAAATATCGCCCGGGTCCTGGTGGCGACCATTGTGCCGGTCATTATCAGCGGCACGGTTTATAACGTGAGCAGCCTCATCGACAACAGCATGTACGGGTTTTACATGAAGTCCACGGGGGAATCCGCCCACTACATGGCAAACTGGGGCGTCTACTCCGGCCAGTATTATCTGCTGATCAACGTACCCATCGCCATTTCCAATGCGCTGGCCTCTTCCATGCTCCCGGCCCTCACCAGGACCGTGGCAGAGGGGAGGAAGGGGGAGATTCTCCGAAAGGTCAACGTGACGGTCCGGTTTTCCATGCTGGTGGCCATCCCGGCGGCAGTGGGCCTTACGGTCCTTGGCTTCCCCATCGTGAGCCTTCTGTTCCGGCAGGATACGAAGCTTGGCGGAGACCTTTTGTTCCTGGGCTCTTTAGCCGTGGTGTTTTTCTCCCTGTCCACCATCACCAACGGGATTCTGCAGGGCATCAACCAGATGAAGACACCGGTCATAAACGCTGTGATCTCTCTGGTGCTCCACGTGGGCATTCTGGCCGTCCTGCTTTACGGCCTGGACATGGGAATCTACGGCGTGGTCATCGCAAACATGTTTTTCGGGCTGACCATGTGTATTTTCAACGGGGTCTCCATTGCGAGATATCTGCATTACCGGCAGGAGGTCAAAAAGACCTTCGTGCTCCCGTTCCTGGCTTCGGCCATCATGGGAGGGCTTTCCTACGGAACCTATTATCTTCTGAACAGGTTTACCGGAACGGGCTCTGTCGCCTGCGCGGCGGCGGTCTTTGTGGCGGTGGCCGTATATTTTGTCCTGCTGCTCTTGTTCCGATGCGTGAGTGAAAAGGAGCTGCGCAGCATGCCCATGGGGGGGAAGGCCGCACGGGCGGCAAAGAAGCTTCATCTTTTGTAGGCGATCTTTTGGTATATTTTTCTTCATATCGGCCCATACTGGAAAGGAGGATGGATGCATCCTCCTTTTTTCTTATCGGGATTCTGATCGGGAGGCTCCTGTTGAGAAAATCATTTTATGGAACGGAGTGACTGCTGTTATGAAGAAATCCTTATGGATCTGGGTGTCGGGCTTCTGTCTGTTTTTTTTCCTGTTTTCTACGGTATATTATTTCAGCTACCGGAACCTGGAGCTGAAAAAACAACTGGAAATCGCCGAAGAAAAAACCAGGGTCCTGTCTGCCGGAAGAGACGGGGAAGAGGGGACCCAGGGAACGGCCGAAGGGGAAGCGGAGAATGAGCCGAAGGTCCCGGAGGAAAGCGCCGTGGCCGCAGAGCGTCAGGACGTGCTTTCCGTAAACGCCGACATGCTGTACATTTCCCAGAATTACAATGAGGCCGACGGACAGATCACAGAGACCATCCTTCCCATTCCGGAGGAGTATCTGGGCCTCACTAGGGAAGGCCTGATTGAGCGGCTGAAGGAGGAAGGCGGCGGAAAAAGCCTGGTCACGTTTTCTGCTTCCCGTCTGGTGGTCCGGGGCCGGGAAGCAGTAAGTCCGGGAAATTACCGGTTTCTCCTGCTTCTGGAGGAGGGCTATCTGAAGATTTATTACAGCGACCGCAGCGACGTCTATATGGAAACGTACCTGACCCAGGACGAGCTTCCGGAGAGCGAGGTGGAGGTACTGAAGAACGGCTATTATATCAAGGGCGTGGAAGAGCTCTATGATTATCTGGAGTCCATCACCAGCTGAATCCGGCAGAGCCTTCCCGGATTTGCATGCACTTCATCAAAATACGGAAACTTGGAAAAGATATGGTTGCCGAAATCTGCGGAGAGGATTATAATAAACAAAGGAAAGCCGGGAAGGTATATGAGAGCCGGCATTTGTTTATGAGGGATTCGTGTGATGGAAGGTAAGAAAAGTTTAAAAAAGGTAAGGATCGGACGGGGGTTCATCGGGCCGATCGTGCTGGTCTTTCTGGTGCTGGCGATCATCGTGTTTTCGGTATCCAGAAGGGTTTCGAAAGAGATGGCGGAGGCTGCCATCGGAAACTTAAGCGAAAGTCTGGAGCTGATTCAGGGCACCATTGAGGCGATCCTTGAGATGGAATCGGAATTTCAGAAGGAGATTGCCCAGGAGCTGGCAGCCTCCGGCCGGCCGGAGGCGTTCCTCTCTTCTTACGGCAGCAATAAAACCATGGCAAAGCTTTCTCTGGTGTTTTCCGGCGAGGAGGAGGGGATTTCCAATACGGGAGCCGCCTTTTTTCCCAAGGAGCTGGATTTTTCCACCGGCAAGACGGTGGAGGGGCTTCCCATTTCCAGGTCTTATCTGAACAGTATGGGAACCTGGGCTTATACCATGGCCTGCCCGGTCCTTATGGACGGCAGGGAAGCGGCCGTGCTTTATATCGAATATATTTATGACTCTCTGGACGACGCCCTTCCGGACAGCTTTTACAATACCAATGCGACGCTTTATGTGATGGATACCATCAGCGAGCGGCTGGTGCTGAAGCCTAAAGGGATGGGGGAGAGGGATGCGGGCCATCTGAACCTGGAGGATTTCTGCCGGGCCAATCATATCGTAGAAGAGAAGAACCTGTCCATGATCTCGGAAAATCTGAAGAACGGGAAGAATGTCATGTTTTACCACGAGGTCCGCGGGCAGGAAGCGTTAATCTACATGTGGGCGGTGGAGGACAGCGCCCTTTATCTGATCGGATACGTGCCGGTGGAAGCGATCCAGCAGGAGGGCCGGTCGGTAAACCAAAATATTTATATTGTGGTCGCTTCCATGCTGATTGCCTTCCTTTTATGCGTCATCTTTTACCTTCTGACGGAGCGGCAGAAGAGCAGGATCCGCAAGGAACGGGAGGAGGAACGGAGGATACATAATAAGCAGCTGGCAGACGCCCTGCAGGCGGCCCAGATGGCCAGCCATTCGAAAACCACCTTCCTTGCCAACATGTCCCATGACATCCGTACGCCCATGAACGCCATTCTGGGCTTTGCGGCGCTTCTTGAAAAGAATGCCGGCCATCCGGCCAGGGTCCGGGAATATACGAAGAAGATTACGGCCTCCGGCCAGCACCTGTTAGGACTTATTAACGACGTGCTGGACGTATCTAAAATCGAAAGCGGAAAGGTCGTTCTCACCATCGGGGACTTTGCCCTGAACCACGTGGTGGCCTCGGTGGATTCGATTATCCGGCCGGCGGCCAAGGCCAAGGGGCAGGAGTTTGAAATCATGGTGACGGGCGTCAAGCATGAGCATCTGATCGGGGACGAGACCAGGCTGAACCAGATTTTGCTGAATCTTCTTTCGAATGCCGTCAAGTATACGGGAGAGGGCGGGACGATCTGGTTCCGGATCATCGGCTTAAAGCAGCGGTCACCCCAATATGAGCATATCCGGATCGAGGTGGAGGACAACGGCTTCGGCATGACGCCTGAGTATCTGGAAGTCATTTTTGATGCCTTTACAAGGGCGGAAAACAGCACCACCAACAAGGTCCAGGGCACGGGGCTCGGCATGGCGATCACGAAGAATATCGTGGAGCTGATGGGCGGGACCATCAAGGTATCCAGCGAGGTGAATAAGGGCACTCTCTTCACGGTCGATCTGGAGCTTCGAATCCCGGAGGAAAAAATGGACGCGCATTTCTGGCCCAACCACGGGATCTCCCGGATCCTGACCATTGACGACGACGAAAGCATCTGCAAAAATATCCGGATGCTGATGGAGGGCTCCGGTGTTTCGGTGGACATTGCCCTTGGCGGAGAAGAGGGCATTAAGCAGGTTCGTGAATATGATAAACAAGGAGGACGCTATGACGTGATCCTCTTAGACTGGCAGATGCCGGGGCAGATGAGCGGCCTGGAGACGGCGAAGAGGCTCAGGGAGGTCCTGACCGTGCATGTCCCGATCTTTTTCTTAACTTCTTATGACTGGGACGAGATCGAAAGCCAGGCGTCCTGTGCCGGGATCGACGGCTATCTGACCAAACCGTTCTTTGTATCAGCCTTCATGGAAAAGATCCTGGAGCTTCCGAAAGGGGAAGCCCATGCCCATGGGGAGGACGGCTACGCCACCGAAGGCCATGCCAGCCTGGAAGGCCATCATTTTCTGGTGGCGGAAGACAATGAAATCAATGCGGAGATCGTGCAGGAGTTCCTGGACATGGACGGCGCTTCCTGTGAGCTGGTGGAAAACGGGCTTTTGGCCGTGGAACGGTTCCGGGATTCGCCGCCCGGCCGGTTTGATGCAATCCTGATGGATGTCCAGATGCCGGTTATGAACGGCTATGAGGCCACCAGGACCATCCGGGCCCTGGACCGGGAGGATGCGGGAGAGATCCCCATCATTGCCATGACGGCCAATGCATTTTCCGAAGACGTGAAGGAGGCCATGGACGCCGGGATGAACGCCCATGTGGCGAAGCCCATTGATATGGAGCTTTTGCGGATCGCCGTGAATCAATTTTCAAAAAGGGGGAGCTGACCCATGAGGTTTTTTATCAAACGCTTCCTGCCGGTTTTATTGGC
>CATJIW010000184.1 GCA_949740745.1 uncultured Lachnospiraceae bacterium
ATGGGCATCGCAAATTTAAAAAGCGTGGGAAAAGGCTTTCCCACCGTCATATCCCTTGCCATGGCAATTCCCCCTTTCCTTTAAAAATAGCATATTTTCCCCTCTTTCACAAGAAGAATTCCATAAGAAGAGGTTGCGGCAAAAATTATATTGTGTTATGCTTGTCATTGTCGCTTAAAGCAGGAACCTTTGACTAAAGAAATGGAGTGATTCGTATGACAGAAGAAAAAATGACAGCCCAGAAGGAAAACAAAATGGGAATCATGCCCATTAACAGACTGCTGATCAGCATGTCTCTTCCCATTATGATTTCCATGCTGGTCCAGGCCATGTACAACGTGGTAGACAGCGTGTTCGTCGGACGGGTTTCCGAGCATGCCCTCACGGCCGTTTCCATGGCCTTTCCCATCCAGAGCCTGATGATCGCCCTGGGAAGCGGCACCGCCGTCGGCATCAACGCCTACCTTTCCCGGAGCCTGGGAGAGAAAAACTTTGAGCAGGCCAACGCTGCCGCTTTAAACGGCATTTTCCTGGCCTTCCTCTCCTATGTGGCCTTCGCCCTCTTCGGCCTCTTCGGAAGCCATTTATATTTCGCCAGCCAGATCGACATCCCGGAAATCGTGGATTACGGCACCTCCTACTTAAGCATCTGCACCATTGTCTCCATCGGGATCTTTATGCAGCTGATTCTGGAGCGGATCCTCCAGTCCACCGGAAAGACCCTGTACACCATGATTACCCAGGGAACCGGCGCCATCATCAACATCATCTTCGACCCGATCCTGATCTTCGGCTATTTCGGCTTCTCCCGCATGGAGGCGGCAGGAGCCGCTGTTGCCACTGTGGCCGGACAGTGCGTCGCCGCCGTCCTGGCCCTGATCTTCAACCTGAAGAAAAACAAAGAGCTGCAGTTTCAGTTCCGGAAGTTCCGCCCCAGCCTCTACGTGATCGGCCAGATCTACAAGGTGGGGATTCCTTCCATTATTATGCAGTCCATCGTGTCGGTCATGACCTTCCTGCTCAATAAGATTCTTCTGATGTTTTCTTCCACGGCCGTCTCTGTGCTTGGCGTGTACTTCAAGCTCCAGAGTTTCATCTTCATGCCGGTTTTCGGCCTGAATAACGGCATGATCCCCATTGTCGCCTACAACTACGGCGCCAAAAGGCGGAAACGGATCATCGCCACCATCAAGCTGAGCGTGGCCATCGCCGTGGGCATTATGCTGGTGGGCCTGGCAGTCTTCCAGATCATGCCGGCCGCCATGATCCGCATGTTCAACGACTCGCCGGACATGATCGCCATCGGCGTCCCGGCCCTCCGGATCATCAGCTTAAGCTTCATCTTCGCCGGAGCCGGCATCATAAGCTCCTCCGTGTTCCAGGCCCTTGGAAACGGCCTCTACAGCCTGATCATGTCAGTGGTCCGCCAGATCGTGTTTATCGTCCCGGCAGCTTATATTTTTGCCGTTACCCTGGGGCTTGACGCCGTCTGGTTCGCCTTCCCTATCGCAGAGATCTCCTCGATCCTGCTGGCGGTATTCTACTTGAAGAAGACCTACGACAGACAGCTTAAGGGGCTGCCGGAGTAAGGGAAAATCAGCTTCGTTCCTTCCGGGACACGCTCCCGCTAAGAAAAAGACGCATCGGTACTAAAAAATTTTGTTCGCTCACGCTCCAAAATTTTAAGTGCCGGCGTCTTTTTATAGTCCCGTAAGGAAAGAGCTGATTTTCCAGGGAGCTCTCTTTTCCGTGCAGAAATTGAGAGGAAAAAAACGAAATACTGGTATATAATACTAAACAGGCAGCTGCAAAGCCGCAAAGGCTTCCGGGAAAGCTATTGGAATACCGGCGCAGCAGGCTTTAAATGGAATTCGGGAGGATTGCTGTTATGGAATGGATGGAACGATTAAATGAGGCCATCGGTTATATCGAGGAGCATTTAACAAAGGAAATCGATTACGAACGGCTTGGGCAGATTGCCTGCTGTTCTTCCTATCATTTCCAGAGAATGTTCACTTATATGGCGGGGATCCCCCTGTCTGAATATATCCGCAGGAGGAAAATGTCTCTTGCCGCCGTAGATTTGCAGGGTAAAAGCATGAAAATCATTGATGTGGCAGGAAAATACGGATATCATTCCCCCACCGCATTTAACAGAGCCTTTCAGTCTGTTCACGGAATTGCCCCGTCTGCCGTAAGAAATGAGGGCGTATTTGTAAAATCCTTCCCGCCCGTCTTATTTAAAATCACAGTCAAAGGAGTGGAAGAAATGAATTATCGGATTGAAACAAAAGAAGCTTTCCGCATTGTGGGCGTATCTGTACCGCTGGATAAGGATATTGAAAAAAATTTCACAGTTATACCTGCTAAATGGCAGGAAATATCGGCGGACGGAACGTTACAGAGACTGGCCGGCATGATGGACACACCGCCCATGGGAATGTTTGGTGTCAGCGTTTGCAATGATGCAGAGCCCTGGAGGTACTATATTGCAGTATCTACTTCCCAGGAAAACAGTGACCTTGAAGATTACATTGTGCCGGCGGCCGTCTGGGCCGTCTTTCCCGGAAAGGGCACAAACCAGTCTATCCAGGAATTGGAACGGCGCATCGTAACAGAGTGGCTGCCGACTTCCGGATATGAGTATGGAAACGCCCCTGATGTCGAGGTTTATTTAAATCCGGACCCGCAAAACGCACAGTATGAGGTATGGATACCTGTAGTGAAAAAATAGCTGCGAAACACCCGGCTTAGCCATCTGTTCAGCCGGGTGTTTTCTATGCTTATAGGCTCATTGGAATGTCCAGGGAATGTTCGGATGCTCGATCCCCTTGTCCCGGAGCATCAGGTTCTCTACCGCTTCGGAGGCTTTCATCCCCTCGAAAAGCACCTTGTTAATCTCCTTGGTGATGGGCATCTCCACCCCATGCTTATCGGCCAGCGCGGCGGCAGCCCGGGCAGAATAGACGCCCTCTACCACCATCTGAACCTCCTTCATGGCCTCCTCCATGGTCTTCCCCTGGCCCATAAGGATCCCGGCCCTCCGGTTCCGGCTGTGCATGCTGGCACAGGTTACGATCAGGTCCCCGACGCCGCTTAGGCCGTAAAGCGTCTCCATGCGGGCGCCCATTTTAAGCGCCAGCCTGGTGATCTCCGCCATGCCCCTGGTAATGAGGGCCGCCTTGGTATTATCCCCGTAGCCAAGCCCGTCGGCCACGCCCGCAGCCAGGG
>CATJIW010000185.1 GCA_949740745.1 uncultured Lachnospiraceae bacterium
CCAGATGGCTGCGCCGGCGGCGGCAGCCGCCAGGATAACGCAGACAACCGCCGCAATGATTTTTTTCTTCATAAAGTTATCCTCCCGAATTAGAGATTTCCAAAAAACGCCTATACTTTATTTTAGCAGATTCAAAGGAAGAGATAAACAAGGAAATTCTTAAGAATTCTTAATGAAATTGTAACGTTTGTGAAAACCGGATAAATTTTAATAATATTTTAAAAAATTAGCCGCAGGAGGGCGGCGGGAGATTGCCATCGGCGCGAAAAAATGCTATGATAAGGCTAACTACAGAAAACGGAGGGGATACCCATGGAAGAGCGTGTGGAAACAATGGATGATTACAAGAAGGAACTGGAAGCTTCTTTTAAGAAGGCGGAGGAAGGCGACGTCCTGACGGGGACGGTGATCGGAGTCGATGACGATCAGATCACGGTGGATCTGCAGTCTTATGCGGAAGGCGTGATCAAGAAGGAGCATTTCAGCAGCAATCCGGACTGCGTGCTGAAGGACGAGGTCCAGACAGGAGACGAGGTCACGGCCACGGTTATCAGGGCGGATGACGGACAGGGCCATGTGCTGCTGTCCAGGAAGGCGGCCAACGACATGGCGGCCTGGGACCGGATGGAGAAGTGCCTGGAGGACAAAAGCGCCATCGAGGTGAAGGTGAACGGCGTCGTCAAGGGCGGTGTGGTTGCTTACGTGGACGGGATCCGGGGCTTTATTCCCGCTTCCAAGCTGGATGTTTCCTACGTGGAGAATCTGGAGGACTGGCTGGGGAAGGAAATTTCCGTGCAGGCGGTCACCGTAGACCGGGAAGCGAAGAAGCTGGTGCTTTCGGCCAGGGACCTGGCTTTTGCAAGGCGTCAGGAGGAGCGGAAGAAAAAGATTGCGGCCTGCGAGGCGGGCGCCGTCGTGGAAGGCGTGGTGGAAACCATTCAGGATTACGGCGCATTTGTGAGGCTGGACAACGGCGTGACCGGCCTGCTCCATGTGTCCCAGATCAGCGATAAGCGGATCAAGACGCCGGCGGCGGTTTTAAGCGAGGGCCAGAAGGTCACGGTGAAGATCACAGCGGTGAAGGAAGGCCGCGTCAGCCTCAGCATGAAGGCGCTTCTTAACGTAAGCGAGCCGGAAGAGTCGGGAAGCCACGGAGATTACGTGGAAGAAGGAAGGGCGTTTACAAGCCTTGGCTCTCTTCTGAAGGGGATTAAGCTGGATTAGCCGAAGGTCTGGGGGAAGCTTTTATGGACATGCCGAATTTACCGGAGGAGTACGACCAGCTGGACCAGTGGAAGACGCTGATGCTTCTTTATAATGCGGCCCTCCAGGAGGTTCAGACGAGGGTTAATGTGCTGAACGACGAGTTTCATCATATCAATGATTACAATCCCATCGAGCATGTAAAGGCCAGGATCAAGTCGCCGGAGAGCATTGTGAAAAAGCTGAAGCGCCTGGGTTTTGAGGCGACCATAGACAATATGTACCGGCAGCTTCACGACATTGCGGGTATCCGGATTATCTGCTCGTTTACGTCGGATATTTATTATCTGGCGGAGGCCATTGCCAGGCAGGACGACATGCAGGTGGAGATGGTGAAGGATTATATCGCCAATCCCAAGCCCAACGGATACCGCAGTTATCATATGGTGGTCGTGGTGCCGATCTATCTGTCCAGCGGCCGGGTGCAGATGCGGGTGGAGGTCCAGATCCGCACCATTGCGATGGATTTCTGGGCCAGCCTGGAGCACAAGATCCATTATAAATTCGAGGGGGCGGCCCCGGCGCATATGCAGGACAATCTGAAGATCTGCGCCGACATGGCGGCCCTGTTAGACAAACAGATGCTGGAGCTTAACGAATCCCTGCAAAGGGCGGAAGAGGAAAAAGAAGCCGGGAAGCAGGACGGCCTGCCGGCATGGCGTGGGAAGCACGCCGGAAAGAGGAAAACATGAACGGATTGAGTGTATGGATCGCAGGAGCCGGTGGTCAGCTTGGCTGTGCGGTTTGTGAGATTCTGCAAAAGGACGCAGGGCTCCGGGTCCTGACTTCGGATCTGGACGTGGATGTGGCCAGCCTGGAGGCGGTGGCCTCCTTTGCCGGGGAAAAACGGCCGGACGTAATCATAAACTGCGCAGGTATGACGGATCTGGCCAAATGCGAGCGAAACGAGGAGGCGGCATACCGGGTCAACGCCCTGGGAGCCAGGAATCTTTCCCTTGCGGCCAGGACGGTCGATGCGAAGCTGATTCATCTTTCCACCGACGACGTGTTTGACGGCACGGCGAAGCGGCCACTGACGGAGTTCGATCAGGTGAATCCCCGTACCGTGTACGGAAAATCCAAGCTGGCCGGTGAAAATTTTGTCCGGGAGCTGGCGCCCCGGCACATGATCGTGAGAAGCTCCTGGCTTTATGGGAAGACGAAGAATAATTTTGTCAGTTACATTCTGGAGGGGCTGCTGACGGAGGACACCATTTACGTGCCGGTGGATCAGATCAGCACGCCGACCAGTGCCCTGGAGCTGGCCAGGTTCGTCGTAAAGCTGATTGATTCGGAGGAGTATGGGACGTATCATGCCTCCTGTGAAGGCATGTGCAGCCGTTATGAATTTGCCAGAGAGATTGTGAGGCTGTCAGGGAAGCAGGTGAACATCGAGCCTCATGCGGCCGGGGAAAATCCCTCCGTGGTGAACCGGCCCAGGTACACGCTTCTTGACAATTTCATGCTGAGGGTGTCCGGCATGTACCAGATGCCGGAGTGGAAAGAGGCGCTGGCGGCATTTATGAAGGAGCGGATGTCCGGGCAGGACTGAGAAAAAAGGGACCACTTAACAATCTATGGTTTGAGTGGTCCTTTATTTAGATTCTTTCGTCGAAATTACCAAAAAACATGTTTTTTTTAAAATACAATTTAGGTGTTGACAGATGGAAGAATCTGCGAAATAATGAGGACAGACGGTGACGCTACATGGGGGTGTAGAGGATACCTGATACTACTAAATTCCTTAAAAGGAGGATCTTGTTATGGGAAATTATAATCCTTATGACAACGTGCTGCAG
>CATJIW010000186.1 GCA_949740745.1 uncultured Lachnospiraceae bacterium
CCCAGGTGGTTCTGGAGGGGCGGCGGGTGGTCAACAATATCGAGCGGTCGGCCAGCCTTTTCCTGGTGAAGAACATTTTCTCGCTTTTGCTGTCGCTCTTTTCCGTGGCGTTTATGATCACCTATCCGCTGGAGCCGGCTCAGATTTCCCTGATCAGCATGTTTGCCATCGGCGTGCCGGCCTTTTTCCTGGCTTTGCAGCCCAATAAGGAACGGATCCAGGGGCATTTCATGTCCAACGTCATCCGGAAGGCGCTTCCGGGCGGGCTGACCGACGTGATTGCCGTGGGCGCCCTGGTGATTTTTGCCGGAACCTTTGACGTGGATGCAGGAGACGTGGCCACGGCGGCCACCATGCTGCTCGCCATCGTCGGGTTTATGATCCTCTTTAAGATTTGCCAGCCCATGAATAAATTCCGTTTGGCGGTCTGGACCGGCTGCGTGGCGGGGCTGATCCTGGCCGGCCTGTTCCTGCCGGATCTGTTCGCCATCCAGGCGATCTCGAAGGAATGCGCCATGCTCTTCGTGCTGTTCGCCATTGCCACCGAGCCCCTGCTTCGCTACCTGACGGCGGGACTCTCCAAATTGCAGGAGGTTTTTCAGAGGCTTCGCCGCCGCTTCAGAAGATAACAGCCGGAACATAGTCTATTCAGGACGCCCCTGTTGTTCTGTGCAGACACGTCGGTTTTTGCGGATTTTACTGCGCCGCTTATTGCAGGCAATTCCACCTCCATCAAACCAGGTCGGCTGTAATTGCCTGCGCTATGCTCATAAAATCCGTAAAACCTTCCTATTGTCTGCACAGAACAACAGGGGCGCCTTTGTCGTAATTATAAAATAAAACGTATGAATATGCACCTTCACTCTTGACGCAGAGCGAAGGTGCATTTATGATGGTAGAGGAAACGATCCTGCGCTGCAGGCTTTGGATCGGAGCAGGATTTTGAAAGGGAACAGAACAAAAACAGAAAAGAGGAAGAACGCAATATGCCGGTTTTAAGTGAACGAGTACAGAGCTTTACGGATTCGGTGATCCGCCGGATGACGAGGATCAGCGACGAACACGGAGCGATTAATCTATCCCAGGGTTTTCCGGATTTTGACCCGCCAAAGGAGATCATGGATGCCCTGGCGAAGGCCGCTTATGAGGGGCCGCACCAGTATTCGGTGACCTTTGGGGCGGAGAATTTCCGGGAGGCGCTGGCAAAAAAGCAGGGAAAGGCCATTGGGAGGCAGATCGATCCGGAGACGGAGATCGTCGTCACCTGCGGCGGCACGGAGGCCATGATGTGCGCCATGATGACCATCTGCAATCCCGGAGACAAAGTGCTGGTGTTTTCTCCTTTTTATGAGAATTACGGGGCGGATGCCATTTTATCCGGGGCAGAGCCGATCTATGTGCCTCTGGTGCCGCCGGAGTATGATTTTGACATAAGCCTTGTGGAAAAGGGCTTTGCGGAGGGGGCGAAGGCGATCATTGTCTGCAATCCTTCCAATCCCTGCGGAAAGGTGTTTTCCAGAGAGGAGCTTACGGCCATCGGGGAGCTGGCGGTGAAGTACGATGCGTTCGTGGTGACGGACGAGGTGTATGAGCACATGGTTTATGCGCCGTACCGGCATACCTGCATGGCGTCTCTGCCGGGAATGTATGAGCATACCATTACCTGCAATTCCCTGTCCAAGACCTATTCCATTACCGGCTGGCGGCTGGGCTATCTGATCGGGCCGGAGGAGGTCATCGAGGGGGCGAAAAAGGTCCATGACTTCCTGACGGTGGGAGCGGCGGCGCCTCTCCAGGAGGCGGCGGTGACGGGGCTTTTGTTCCCCCAGTCCTATTATGACAGGCTTTTGGAGACCTATACAAAGAAGCGGGATTATTTCCTGGCGGGACTGGACCGGATCGGCCTTAAACACAACGTTCCCCAAGGGACGTATTTTGTGCTGATCGACATTCAGGAGTTTCTGGATCTGCCGCAGTTTGCAGGTTATACGGATCTGGAGTTCTGTGAATGGATGATCCGGAACGTGGGCGTGGCGGCGGTTCCCGGCTCCAGCTTCTTTTAAGAAGAGGTCAATCACCTGATCCGGCTTCATTTCGCCAGGGAGGAGTCTACCATCGACGAGGCCATCTCCCGTCTGGGCGGGCTGCAGGAATTATTAAAGGTTGGGAAGTAAAGAGAAATGAAAACAGAATCCATTTATTATTGTAATTATTCCATCGGAGAGGCCCCTTACGGGGAGGTTCCGGCCGTCTGCACATCCTTCGGAAGCCGCATTTTTTTGCTGGGCGGGGAGCGGGCCCTTGCGGCGGGGCTTACCAGGCTTGAAAAGGCTCTGGCAGGAAGCAGTTTTTCTCTGGTAAAGGAGGTTTTTCACGGGGACTGTACATATGAGGCGATCCGCCGGGCGGCGAAACGAGCAGAGGAAGAAAAAGCGGACATGATTTTCGGAATGGGCGGGGGCAAGGCCCTTGATACGGCGAAAGGGGCGGCCTGCGAAGCGGGGCTTCCGGTATTTACCTTTCCCACCATCCCGGCAACCTGTGCGGCCACGACGGCTCTTTCGGTGGTTTACCGAGAGGACGGAAGCTTTGACAGTTTTTATTTTTATGACCGTCCGGCCCGTCATTGCTTTCTGGATCTTTCCGTCATCGCCCATGCGCCGGCCATGTATCTGCAGGCGGGCATGGGGGACACCATCGGCAAATACTTTGAGTGTCATTTTGCCGCAAGGGGGGACAGGCTTTCCCACAGCTCTGCCCTTGGGCGGGAAATCAGCAACATGTGCTACGAGCCTCTTTTGGAGTACGGCGTCAGGGCTCTTGCCGACTGCAGGGATGGCCGGGTGAGCCATGCCCTTTCCCAGGCAGTCCTTGCCAACGTGGTGAGCACGGGGCTGGTGTCCCTTATGGTGCTGGATGATTATAACTGCGCCGTCGCCCATTCCGTCTATTACGGGCTGGTGCTGCTTCCGGGCTTCGAGGAAGAGAACCTTCACGGAAACGTGGTGGCTTACGGGGTGCTGGTCCAGCTTCTCCTGGACGGGGATCGGGAGGAGGCTCTGCGCCTGAAGGCGTTTTTAAAGGAGCTTGGGATTCGGACGACTCTTGGGGAGATGGGAGTCTCCCTTGACCGGGAGGCGCTGGACACAGTCCTTAAGGACATCGTCACGGAGCCGGACATGGAGCATATTCCTTACCCGGTGACGGAGGAAATGATATACGAGGCCATGAAGGCAGCAGAAGGACTGTAGAGCAGAAGAGAGGTTTTTTGGATCAGCGTTCTATGGACCGGCACTTATGAAGAAGCGTTTCTCATGAACGGCAATGCCGGTGTCGTCTGCCATAAATAAAAAAGAGGAGTACAGGGAAATGGAACAGACAAAAAGTGTAAACGCGAAAAATTTACTGAAGTTTATTCTGGGATCGGCTTTCGGAATCCTCATGTTTCTGGTGCCGATTCCCCAGGGAGAGTCGTTTACGACTCTGCTGGATTTTATCAAAAGCTTCTTGAAAAACCTGCTGGGCGGAAGCCTGTCCTACATATTAGTGGTGATCATGGTGGTGTCTGCCCTGCTGACGGTCTATGACTTTGTCTGCAGGCCGGACTGGATCCGGCAGAATCATTATCTGAAACGGGGCTTTTCCACGACGCCCTTTTATCTGGTATCCAAGGTCCTGGGAGCCGTCGTTACCTGCATGGTGGTCTTTGGCGCAGGGCCGGAGTTTATCATTTCCGCGGATACGGGGGCGACGATTGTGGATCTTTGTGCCACGCTGTTCTGCATCGTCCTGAGCTTCAGCTTTATTCTGCCCTTCCTTACGGACTGCGGCATTATGGAGTTTCTGGGGGTCCTTTTAAAGCCGGTGGTCCGCCCTTTGTTCCGGGTTCCGGGCAGGGCCTCCATTGATCTGATCGCTTCCTGGTTCGGCGCCTCCAATGCGGCGGTGATTCTGACCAGGGAGCAGTATATGAAGGGCTTCTACACCAAGCGGGAGGCCGGTTATATTATGACCAATTTCTCTCTGGTGTCCATTCCCTTCTGTCTGCTGATCGCAGACACGGTGGGGATCGCCGGCCTGTTTCCGGCTTTTTATCTGTGTATCTGCCTGGTGGGCATCCTGCTGGCTGTGATCATTGCCAGGATCCCTCCCATCCGCACGCTTCCGGACACTTATCAGGAGCAGGCGGGCAAACAGATCAACGAGGAAGTCCCGGGTGAAAAGAGCCGTCTCGCCTATGCGCTGGAATCAAGCTGTGAACGGGCGGAGACCTTTGGCATAAAAGGCGTGTTCACAAGCGGCCTGGAGGTGGTGGTGGGAATGCTGTTTGACCTGATTCCCATCGTGGTGGCCTGGGGCACGGCGGCCCTGATCATTGCCACCTATACGCCTGTGTTCCAGTGGATTTCATATCCCATGGGCCTGCTGCTTTCACTCCTTGGCGTTCCCGAGGCGTTTGCGGCGGCTCCCGCCACCCTGGTGGGCTTTACGGACATGTTTATTCCGGCCCTCCTGATTACGGGAATCCAGTCGGTGAAGACTAAGTTTATCATCGGCGTTCTCTCTCTGGTGCAGATCATTTACCTGACGGAGGTAGGAACCATTATTATCAAAAGCGAGATTCCCTTAAATCTCTGGAAATTGTTCGTGGTGTTCCTGGAAAGGACCATTATCGCAATTCCTCTGATCGTGCTGTTTGCCAATCTGTTTTTGTAAAGCAGCGGTTTGTCTGCTTGAATTTATTATTCCGGAGCAATTTTGGCCAGGCATTCTTTCCGGGTGAAAGCTCCCGCAGGGCTTTACAATGCTTTTAGGCATTTGCGAAATTTAAAAATTCGTTGAATATTCTGGCAATATTTCCGAGAAAAGCCCTCCAAGGCGCAGCAGGCTTTGGACGGACATACTGCCAGAATATTCCGACAGTTTCATATTCCGCAAACGCTTTATAATCCTTTGCTTTGAAGGAGCTTTTCAAATTTCTTTTCTGACAGGATTTCGTGTGTGATAAATTCATCCGTGATGATTCTCCTGTTTGCGGTTTTGCAGCTGCCTGTTTAATTTTCTGCGGCTGCGTCGGTATGGATGCAGATTCCGTTGACCTCCACCTGCCCTTCCATGGGAATGACCAAAAAGGGACGTCCGTCAAGGATGCGGGTTTCCACCAGCGCAGCCTGCTCCGGCTTTACCTGCACGACTACGTCGGGGGTGCGGATCTCGAATTTTCTGGAATTGACCACGTTGGAAGCCAGGATGGACGCATCGGAACCGGCGGCCTCCTCATAGCGGGCTTCAAAACGGGAGAGCCGTTCTTCGTCGGCCCCGTTTTCGGAGAGGAGGGAGCGGACCTCGGATTTTGAGAGGGTCAGAGGCTCCGGGTTTTCCTTATTCTCTTCCAGCCGTTCGGCAAGCTGCTCATGGATGGCCTTGACCGCCTCAAAGCCGCAGGCATCTCCAAGGGTCTCTTCCACCAGGGCGTTGAAGGCCTCTTTCTGGCTGTCTGCCGCCATGGGAAGGATACAGCGCAGGAAATCCTCGATCAGGCGGTTCTGAAACAGGTTGGCGTCCTTGGAATACAGGAGAAGGCTGTGGATATCGGTACTCCGGTCATTGAAGGCGGGGAAGAGGAAGCCGGTCACCGGCATTTCCACCAGCCAGTCCCGGACCCGGTTCCGGATCACGCCTGCTTCTGTGTTGTAGCAGAGGCCCGGCCTGGTCAGCTTCACCGGGCAGACCGTGCAGAGAAGATAATTGTAAACTTCGTCGGAGGCGTCAAACATCTCATTTCCGTCGGTGGATTTTCCGGGAATGTCGTAGGCGGAATGGATCAGAAGGACCAGGAAGCTTCCCTCTATATCCAGATTTTCTAAAATTTTGTCGTAGAAAGTATCCAGCAATACGTCATCCCCAAGTCCCGTTTCCCGCAGCCTGAGAAGCAGGTCGTGGATGCTTCCCTCGTTTTCTGCGGCCAGAGGGAATTCCAGGTTGATCAGGTTTTTCCCCAGGGTTCCGGAGAGGTTCTTGCGGAAGATTTCAAAATATTTGAACATTTCCTCCTCCGGAAGGGAGAGGAAGGCCTCCTTCATTTCTGTTTTCCGTTCTCCCTCTCCGTCCACATAGCAGCCGCAGATCCGGGTGATGGAACAGTGTTCCGGTGTAAACTGCTTCTTTATTTCCGAGATTTCTTTTTTATTCAAGCTTAAGCTCCCCTTTCCGGCCGGCAAGGAGCCGGCGCAATCCTTTCTGGTAGTCTGTGGTTTTGCAATTACCTGTTTATTTTAAATGGGGAGCCGGAGGTTGTCAATAACCGGGGAGGCTTACGGGGTCTCCGGAAGGGGGCCGCCCAGGATTTCCATGAATTCGTCTCCGGTTATGGTCTCGTGGTCGTAGAGATATTTGGCAAGCTGATGGAGCTTCGGAAGGTTGTCCTTTAAAAGCTCTTCCGCCTTTTGGTACCGGGCCTTTACCAGGGCGATCACCGTTTCGTCAATCTTCGCCGAGGTGGTCTCCGAGCAGACTAAGGAGGTATCGCCGCCCAGGTACTGATTTTTAAGGGCTTCGAGAGCCACCATGCCGAAGGCTTCGTCCATGCCGTAGCGGGTGACCATGGCTCTTGCCACCTTGGTGGCCTGTTCGATGTCATTGGCCGCTCCGGTGGTGATGGAGTGAAAGACCAGCTCTTCTGCCGCCCGTCCGCCTGTCAGTGTGGAGATCTTGTTTTCCAGCTCTTCTTTGGACATGAGGTTTTTCTCGTCCTGATCCACCTGCATGGTATAGCCCAGGGCGCCGGAGGTACGGGGGATGATGGTGATCTTGGTAACGGGGGCAGAGCTGGTCTGCAGGGCCGCCACCAGGGCGTGGCCGATCTCGTGGTAGGAGACGATCAGCTTTTCCTTGTCGGAGAGAAGCTTGTTTTTCTTCTGGTATCCGGCGATGACGACCTCGACGCTTTCTTCCAGATCCATCTGGCTGACGATCTTCCGGCCGTCCCTTACGGCCCGGAGGGCGGCTTCGTTGATCATGTTGGCAAGCTCTGCGCCGCTGGCGCCGGCGGCCGCCCTGGCGATGGCCATAAAGTCTACGTTGTCGCTTAATCGGATGTCCCTGGCGTGGACCTTCAAAATGGCCTCCCGTCCCTGGAGGTCGGGAAGCTCCACCGGTACCCGCCTGTCGAAACGGCCGGGACGAAGAAGGGCCGGGTCGAGGGAGTCGGGACGGTTGGTAGCGGCCAGAATCATGACGCCCCTGGCGCCGTCGAAGCCGTCCATTTCCGTGAGGAGCTGGTTTAAGGTCTGCTCCCGTTCGTCATTTCCGGAAAAGCCGTTTCCGTCCCGCTTTTTTCCGATGGTGTCGATTTCGTCGATGAATACGATGCAGGGGGCCTTGTCTGCGGCCTGCCTGAACAGGTCGCGGACCTTGGAGGCGCCCATGCCCACGAACATTTCCACAAATTCGGAGCCGGAGATGGAAAAGAAGGGAACCTCGGCCTCACCGGCTACGGCCTTTGCCAAAAGCGTCTTTCCCGTTCCGGGAGGGCCTACGAGCAGGGCGCCCTTTGGCATTTTGGCTCCGATCTCCGTGTATTTTTTCGGGTTGTGAAGGAAGTCTACGATTTCCTGGAGCAGTTCCTTGGCCTCGTCCTCGCCGGCCACGTCGGAGAACTTAATGCCTGTCTTGGACTCCACGTAAACTCTGGCGCTGCTTTTCCCAAAGCTCATGGCGTTGCCCATGGTGCCGCCCATCCGCTTCATCATGGCCCTGGAAAGAAGCTGGCCGATGGCCAGGAAAATGAAGATGGGAACCACCCAGCTTAAAAGAAAGGTTAAAATCGGAGAAGCCTCCTCCACGATCGGGGCCCCGAAGGTGGTGATCCCGGCGTCGTACAGCCGGTCGATCAGCTTCTCGTCGTTCATGGTCCCGGTTTTATAATAAGCCGGAGTGACGCCCTTATCTGAAAAAATGATCTCGTTCGCATTGATTTCTACCTGCCCGACCTCGCCCTTTTCCACCATGGAAAGGAATTCGCCGTAGTCCACTTCCGTGACCCTGGCGCTGAACATTTTTGGAAAGAAAAGCGCATTGAGGAGAAGCAGGACAATGAGGGCGATCAGATAATAAAATATAATCGGTTTTTTAGGGGGCTGTATTTCTTTCATAGGTTCCTCCTTGCTGGTCTGTGTTATATGTAGTATAACAAATCATTGGACGAAGTCAATAAAGTATGAATATTTAACAGACTGTTTATAGACAGGAAAGATTTGGACAGGAAAATTTAATAAGAGACGGGCCGTTTGGCGTCCGGCGCCCTGCAAAACCCGGAAACTTAAGGGAAAATGTCCTTTACAGAAAAGCCGGAAAGCGATAAAATAGTAGTAATTTGTGTGCATGCACAAAAATGCGGAATATACCAGGAGGAAACAAATTCATGAAAGTATTGATCATCAACTGCGGAAGCTCTTCATTGAAGTATCAGATCATTGATTCTGAGACGGAGCAGGTTCAGGCCAAGGGCCTGTGCGAGAGGATCGGCATTGACGGACGCCTGATCTATCAGCCGGCGGACGGCGAGAAGGAAGTGACCGAGGCCCCCATGCCCACCCATACCGAGGCCATTCAGATGGTGCTGGACGCTCTGGTCAATGAGAAGACCGGCGTGTTAAAGACTCTGGACGAGGTGGACGCCATCGGACACCGGGTGC